>JASEIM010000037.1 GCA_030017655.1 Methanobacterium sp.
TCTATAATTGAAGGTAAGAGTTCTAAATACACGTTTATTGAAGGGAAGGAAAATTCTTCAAATCTCTCAAAACCCTAGGTTTTGGAGCCTTCGAACACGAAGTGTTCGGGGCAGAGAAACGCAGTTTCTCATGCGCGAAACAAAGTATCGCAAGCTTTGATTTGACATCAGAAAAATCAAAGATTTTCCGAACCGTGAATTAAAACTGACAAAAACAGAGTTTTTGTCGGTTCAAAAAAAAGAAAATTTTGAAAAATTTGGAGGTTGAAGGAAAACTTCGTTTTTCCTGAACCCAAATATGAAATATTTGGAGGAAATTAAATGGATAAAATAGAATGTACATCATGTAAACAAGAAATATCACCTGTAGAGACTTGCGTAAAATTCCAGTGTCCTGAATGTGACGAAATAATTTACAGATGCCAGAAATGCAGAACCTTTGGTCATCTTTACACATGTAAATGCGGATTTAATGGTCCTTAAAAAATCAAAGATTTTTTAGGTTGGAAAAACCCTCAAAATTCCAAGAATTTTGGGGCAACAAATCATAGCTGGAGAAAAATGCTACGCATTTTTCTATGCATCGAAAATTTTCAATTTTCAAAAGATTTGTATGCTTAGATTTTCTCAACTTAAACAAAAAAATTTAATTAGAGATATTATTTATTGATGTATAAAATATCTGATTATTATTTAACAATTTAAATACGGTGATAGAATGGGAGATGTAGTAGCAACAATAAAATTAATGCCTGAAAGCCCTGAAGTTGATTTAGAAAAAATGAAAGAAGAAATTATAGCATCTATTCCTGAAGGTACTGAATTTCATAAAATAGAAGAAGAACCAATTGCATTTGGCCTTGTAGCTCTCAATGTAATGGTTGTTGTTGGCGACGCTGAAGGTGGAACAGAACCAGCCGAAGAAAGCTTCGCTAAAATTGAAGGCGTCAATACTGTGGAAGTTACTGATGTAAGAAGACTGATGTAGTCTTAAATTTTTTTTATTTTATTATTTTTCTTTAGTTCTAACTAAAATCAATTTTTTACTTTTTCTTTTTACTTTAAGAGGTTTAGTTTTGTGTAGCATGCTGTATTTAACTCCCTGTGGCCCTGGTTCCTGTGTTCACAGCTTCTTGCTATGCTTATGTATAAAGCACAGTTAATCATTAAGATTTAATCCATCCAATATGTCCAGATTAAAAAAAAATTTAGGATAATTATTTAATAATTATTTAATATAAAATATTACTATGGGTTCTGAAGTTATTTTTATATTGTCTATTTGTTTACTATTTGGACAGTTTGTTCTTTTTAAAGGCTTTCAAGAAAATTTAAGCAAATGGATATTACCATAATTTTATTGGATTTGTATTAATTTTTGTGCTGATAAATTATCTAATAGACCGGATATTCAATGATTTAGCTAAGAAATTAAAAAAAGAATTCTAACATCCCATAGTGGGTATTCACTGATTAAACAATTTTTAAAGCCATAAGTTTAAATTGGAAAGAATTAAAGTAATATTATGTTATAATACTGACACTACATTAGTTAATAATAACATTAATAATAGGGGTGGTAAAAATCATTGATCTTATCTTAGCGTGCATAATCGGAGTTTTATGCGGTACAATAACCGGATTAATACCCGGAATCCATGTAAATACTGTTGGAGCGTTTATTTTTGCATCTTCAACATTTTTATTAACCATTTATTCACCGGAAATCCTCTGTGTATTTCTTATTTCAATGGCGATCTCACATGCACTCCTTGAATTTATACCTTCAATTTTCCTTGGAGTTCCTGAAGAAGGTACAGTCCTATCCATCTTACCCGGGCATCAACTTGTACTTCAAGGAAGGGGAAGAGAAGCAGTTCGATTAGCAGCAATTGGAGGATTTGGTGCGGTTATAATAACTGCACTTCTTCTGCCAGTATTTATGATGATTTTACCACCAGTATATGGCCCCATTAAGCCATATATATGGATATTACTTATAATAATTGTCATTTATATGTTTATACGGCTAAACAAGGACTTTAAATCAGTTTTATGGTCATTGGCCTTATTTCTACTTTCAGGAATAATGGGTTATACCATGCTGAACACCCCCATATCCTCAAATGTTTCCCTCCTCTGTATTTTTACCGGTCTATTTGGGGTCAGTACATTACTCTACAGCCTTTCTGAAACTTCATTTGTTCCTACTCAAAATAGATTTCATAATTTCAAAATAAGTAATAGTATCCTAAGGGGAATTTTTGCAGGCGGAATTGCAGGCACTATCCTCGGCTTTTTACCCGGCCTCGGCCCAGCTCAGGGAAGTATAATTGCACAGGAGTTAAGCGGTGGTGGAGATTCAGAAAGCAACAGAGAAGGTTTTCTTGTTGCAATCAGCGGAGTTAATACATCTGATACCCTGTTTTCCCTTGTGTTAATATTTTTAATTGGAAATCCAAGGAGCGGAATTGCAGTTTACATTAATAACATCTTAGAGAATTTTGATTTTGCTCATCTGATATTTTTTGTGTTTACAGCATTAACTGCAGTTTCTTTATCCTTATTCTTATGTTTAAAATTAGGAGATATTGTCAGCAATTCAATTGAACAGGTAAATTATAAAAAGCTTACATGGATTGTAATTACATTTATGAGCATCCTGGTGTTTGGATTTACATTATATTATCGTTTTAATATCCTGTTTATGATTATTGCATATATTACATCAATTTCACTTGGATTACTTCCTCATTATGTTGGAGTGAACAAATCGAATTTGATGGGAGTTTTGATTCTTCCTGCGATTGTGATTTATTATGGTATGTTTTAAAAAAAAATATTACGCAGAATTATTGCATACCGGCATAAAAGTCTTTATAAGAGCCCCTAAAATCTCTCCTCTCTTTCCAGATCTGGAATTAGGCATCAAATGGGCCCCAATATAAGTATTATTTCTTGAACCAGCCTCTTTAATCCAGCATTTGTATTTTGGGTGGGATTTATATGATATTAGTTCAGATAGATTGTTTGATTGGCCAAAATACAGAATATGGTATGTGTACGGCTTATTATATGCATCGGGCTTTTTCATGATGGCATAAATACCGGGATTGGATAACGGTTCCCATCTTTTAATTGGATATGGACCATCGAACAGTATTCCTCCCCATTCTAAGCTCATTTTATCTCCTTTATAGCATTTAGTAACATTTGAATAAATGATGTATTAATTATTGTAATATTAAAAAAAAGAAAAAAATAAGAGTTTTTAAGGAACTTTAAGACTATTCAATATCATATTAACAGTTTGCTCATCATTGCTTGTGGATGCAAAAGCTGCTAAATATGGAGTACCATCCTTTGCAAAATATGTATTTGAAGTATAAATTCCTGATTTTTGCATTACAACTTCGTATCCATTTTGACCATCAACAGTCCGTGATTTTTCAGATATAAAAGTATATCCGTTACTTAACATGCCTGATTTATAAGATGCAGCCCATTCTTTTGTGGTGGCCAATCTCTGATTTGACCCAATGGTTACAGTTGCCAAAGCAAATGTTGATTTATCCTTATCTCCTACTGCAACGAGTACATTGCTTCCACTGTTCTGGAAGTCACTTTTATCCAGTTCGCTCCAATCACCAGGATAGGTGAAAGAAACACCATTTTTTGAATATGTTTTATTTGTTGTTCCAGAATCAGTACACCCCGATGCCATAACGATTACGGCCAGAATCCCTAAAATTAAAATAATCCCCTTCTTCAAATATATCACCATTTGGATTATCTTTGTCTTTTAATATATCTTTTTTCTTTATTAATCATAAATATAGTTAATAATATGCGATTGAATATTACTTTGTTCTAATTTAAACCTATCAAATTTAAAAATAAGATTATATGTCTTTAAATTTATATTTTTACAGGTTTTTTATTCTTAAATCCAAATAAAATTAGAAATTAAATTACAACAACATTTTTAGCTAAGTTACTGACAATTTCTACAAATTCATTTGAATCAACGCCAGGAAATACATCAACAAGACATATATCAAATTTTTCGTCTAAAAACTCTGTCAATTCCTTTATATCCATACAGTAAACTTCAAATCTGTCGCCAGATGCTATTAATCCTTCTTTATTGCCTGAAAGTTTGACTGGGAAATCATTAGCTTCTAAATTGATTATGGTCATTTCAATTGCAGGAGGCCAGATATCATTAAAAACAACTTTTTTTGCTCCTGCCTTTAAACATGCAATTCCCAAAGTTCCAGGTCCACATGTACAATCAAGGACTGAAGGTTCATTAAAGTCTTTTAAAACGTTTTTAAGTATTTCTATTTTAGGAGATTTAACCTTTGGAAACTCTATATGGATTTTTCCCTGGTATTTATGGATTCCTATTGATCCAAAGGGAGTCTGCACAATGTCACACCTCATGTCACATCCAGCAAGAAGTTCATATACTTGGGGGCTGGATTCGGAATCTTTCATTCCCACAGTATCATTTAAATTCCCCTTTAAAACTCCTTTAACCTCTTTAACTTCATTTACAATTCTTTCAGAACATTTTTTGTCTACATCATCTGATAATATCACCAGAGAATCAGGAGATAAGAATGGAACGGAACTTGTTGGATAAGCAGGAGTTATTAAAGGCACACATGCATTTCTTAATGTAGATTTTTCGTCTTTTATCCCTTCTTCAATCATTATCTTCAATATATGGGCAATTACAACATCTAAATGTCTTTTACCACATTTACAACTTCCAAAAGTGTTGTCTATTTTATCAAGATGTATTTGAGAAGTTAAAGGGAAAAATTTTTTAAAATAAATTGTTTTGCATTCATCACATGGTCTGTAAAATAACTCTATATTTTTAAGAATCTGTGAAGTATGATTAATGCATTCACTTCCACACATGCACTTTATTTCCATATGCTTAAATATTGGATGTTTAATATAAATATATATAATTCATTTGGTAGTCGTGAGGCACATGAAAGATAAACGAAAGGAAATACTCAAGGATCTTTTAGGAGAATTTGGATCTATAGATAATTCCGATGAAAAAGAGGATGAAAAACAAATTCCAGTAGAAGAATCAATTAGAGAGCCTGATTACAGACCAAGGGACGTTGAAGAAAATATTGAACGTTCAAAAGACCCTTTATTTTTTGAGGATGATGAACCATTCAAATTAGACAAAATAATGGAAGAACCCGCCATAGAAAAGGTAGTTAGCAAACCGGCGAGGCGTCCTAAAAAAATCAAAAAAATGACATCGCGAATATCAGCTGAAATAATCGAAGATGGATTAATACCTTTTTATAATGTTAATGTTCCTAAATTTACTGATAGAGAACGTCAGTTACTTAATGAAATCCGTGAAAAACTTGTTGAAGTTGCTGTTTCACAAGGCGAAAAATTCAGAGTTGATGAAGGTTCATTTATTAAGGAAGTAAAAGAATTCCTCCGGACCAGAGGTGTTCGAGATACAGAAAAACTCGCATCACAAATAGCTCAGGAAATGTTAGGTTATGGCGAACTCGATCCACTGATCAAAGACGATGACCTTGAAGAAATAATGGTGATTGGAAATGAAAAATCTGTATTTGTTTATCACCGAAAAATAGGGATGATGCAGACAAATATAGTTTTTAAAAATGATAATGATGTTAAAGCCATTATTGATGTGATTGCAAGACAGGTTAACCGTAGGATAGACCAGCAGACACCCATACTTGATGCAAGATTAGATGATGGTTCAAGGGTAAATGCAACAATCCCCCCAATCTCTGCAGACGGCCCTAGTCTGACTATAAGGAAATTTAGAAAAGATCCACTAACTGTTATCGATTTAATTAATTTTAAAACCCTTTCATCCCATTTAGCAGGATTTTTATGGGTTTGTGTGGATGGACTCGGAGTCAAACCATGTAATGCTATTATAGCAGGAGGTACAGGTTCTGGTAAAACCACAACTCTAAACACAGTATCTTCCTTTACACCTCCACGTGAAAGAATAATTACTATTGAAGATACATTAGAGCTTCAAATTCCTCACGAACATGTATTACGTATGGAAACTCGACCCCCTAACATTGAAGGGAAGGGTGAACTTGATATGGACACACTTGTGAAAAACTCACTCAGACAGAGACCTGATCGTGTGATTGTAGGTGAAGTAAGGGGAGCTGAGGCAATAACTCTTTTTACGGCGTTAAATACCGGGCACTCTGGATTCGGTACCCTTCACTCCAATACTGCAAGAGAAACCATTACAAGACTTGTAAATCCTCCAATGAACGTTCCAAACATAATGATACCTGCTTTAGATTTCATAATAATGCAAAACAGGATGTATCGACCTGAAGGAGGTTCTTTAAGGAGAGTGACTGAAGTTGCAGAAGTTGTGGGTATGGAAGAAGGCAATGTACAGTTAAACAGAGTGTTTGAATGGAATAACGTTGTTGACAAAGTTGAATACGTTGGAATTGCAAGTCAAACTTTAAGAGAAATGGCTGAACTCCGGGGAATAAGTATAACAGAAATTGAAGAAGAAATTGAAAAAAGAAGATTAGTACTGGAGTACATGGCTGATAATAACATTAGAACAATCGGAGAAGTTGGGGAATGGATTCATAATTATTATAAAGATCCAGATGAAGTTTTAGAAAAGATATTATAATAATACATCATGATGTGGTGATAAAATGGCTTTTGAGGGCCTGAAAAAAGTCTTCAACAGAATAGGCAATATTACGGTGGATTCGAGCAAAAAAGTTGGTGGCGGAGTACAGGCACCAGTAAATAAACTGAATGAAATGGATATAAAAAATAAACTGGGTCCTGTTAATAAATTAGGTAATATTAGACCCCTAAGAAGATCTGGAGGTATAACGGCTAAAAAAACTTCTCCCCGCGTTATAGAACGGATGAAGATGGATAAAGATGAAATCCAGATGTTCAAGGAGCTTATTGATAAAAAATACGAAAGATCAGGGAAAACCGATGAAGAAAAATCCAAAAGAGATGTATATCAAAAAGCAGCCCTTGAAGAATTACTTAAAGAAGAGGAAAAAGAAAGTCTGGACCCTAAATTAATTATAGGGATGGGTCTTATAGCTTTTGTTTTAGTTTTAATTACCGTAACTATTTTAGGCCTTCCAATAATAATGGGGCTTGTAATTGGAATTCTGGTAATTGGAATGGCTGCATTCATTGTTTTCCTGCCTAAACTACAAAGTGGAAGGAAATCATCAGAAGCATCAAGAGAATTGCCCTTTGCCCTAAGACAGATGGCAACTGAACTTCGTGCAGGACTTGGTCTTCATGAAAGTATGAGATCAGTGGCTTTATCAGGGTATGGTCCTCTTTCAGAAGAATTTGCAAGAACCCTTGAAGAAATTAAATATGGTGAAACCACAGAAAACGCTTTAATGGACATGAGCGAACGTATAGATTCCGACGGACTTAAAAGAGCAGTTTACCAGATAACCAGAACATTGTCAAGCGGTGGAGATCTATCGCGAACATTAAATGTCATCGCAGAAGATACAGCCTATGAACTGAGGATGAAGCTAAAAGATTACACTCAAAAGTTAAATTCATTTACTATGATATACATGTTCGTTGCTATACTCGGACCTGTAATTCTCATGATCATGTTAATTGCAGCAACGACTGTTATGGGGCCAATTTTCCCACCAATAGTACTTTTAATCTTGTACCTTTTCCTTTTCCCTATGGTTGTTGGGTTCATGGCATTTATGATTAAAAGACTTGAACCGCAGGTATAATCTAAAAAAATTTAGGAATTTTTTAATTCCTTTCTAATTTTTATTTCTTCTAATTTCTAAATAATTGAAAAATAACGACTGATTTCCAACCCTATAATTACAGATAATGTAATTCCTATAAAAGTAAAATCTTTAATGTTTAATTTCTTATTTTCAGCATATAAATTAGAACTATCCGAATAACCTCTACTTAACATGCTGAAATAGACTTTTTCACCCTGTTCATAGGAACGCAGGAACATCATACCAATAGTTTCACCTACTTTTCTTAATCTCCACATATAAGCGGTTTTTTTATTCCTTATATCAAAGCATCTTGTTTTTTGAGCATTACGGATTCTTTTGAGTTCATCATAGAAGAAGAAAAGATATCTCAAAGTTAAACTAAGAAGCATGGAAAATTCTCTGGGTACACCAAGTTTACGTGCAGAATTAATAAGATCCTGCATTGGAGTAATAGATGAAAGAAGTACAACTGCAGTTATACAGACAATAATTCTAAGTAAAAGAAGTAATCCGAAGTCCAAACCCTGTTGTGTAATCTCTATTCCAAAAGGTAGATCATAAATTACAGTTCCTCCCCTTATAAAAAGTTGGAATAATGCAATAGCTCCTCCAAAAGGCAAAATTAAGGCAATTCTTTTAAGGGCATAACTTAAAGAGATATGAGACATTAAAATTAATATTAAAAGATAAATCTCCATTAAAGATAATATAACTAAATTGGTAGTGTATACAGCATATACAATAATTAGCAAACTTGAAATAATTTTTATTCTACCATCTAAAGAATGTAAAATACTTGTTTTGCCCGATTCCATTTCAATATTTGAAATATTCACCATTATTTTCTCCTAATTTGATTGACAATAAAGAAATGAGGAAAATTTTATGTATTTTCCTCTTTATTTTTATTTTTAAGGATTATGCCGAGACCATATGCAATCCCAAGTACCAGTAAAGTTCCTATAACCATAGATATTACGCCGCCCAATGGATTATCTTCACCAAGGACAGGTATGGTGTAATCCGGTAAAGGTGACTCAAATGCCGGCTCTGTTTCCGGATTAGACATCACTTTTTCCATGGTACTGTCGAGACCGTCTGGGTTTGAAGAAGCTAAAAAAGGTGCAAGAATAGCTATTACTAAAGCAACTACAATCCCACCTAGTACAAATTTTTTGTTTTTAGGACTCATTTAGATGTCACCTCGCTTGATTTCTTTTCCAGAGAGAATAGATCTGGTCTGACATTTTGTATAGCCAGAACTACAACCACAGTTATTGCACCTTCAATAAGTCCAATTATGGCATGGAATCCTCCCATGTAAAAAAGACCTAAATCAAGCGGGAAAGCACCTGCTATTGCCAGTTCTAATGCAGCAGCTATTGCAGCTATAAATATTGATGCCCATGCTGCAGCAAATACAGCAAATTTCCCATTAACGTTTTTAAGTGAGGTATATGTGTAGAATCCAACAAATCCTCCTACAACTCCCATGTTAAATATATTCACGCCTAAAGCGGTCACTCCACCGTCTCCATATATTAATCCCTGAAGTATCAATACAATAGATAAAACCAGAACTGCCGCCCATGGACTGCCCAATATAATGGCCACTAACGCCGCACCCATCATATGTCCGCTTGTCCCAAATGGAATTGGAATATTCATGGCTTGTATAGCAAAAATACCTGCAGATAGTACTGCTAACAATGGAATAGCCCTCTCATCAAGATTATTTCTTGCCCATCGTAGAGCGAAGAATATTGCTATTATTGAGATAGCATAATATATTAGATACTGTGGAAATGGAATTAAACCATCTGGTATATGCATTCTTTGAATCCTCCTTCAATTTTTATATACGGGTCAATAACTATTTATATAGTATTACTAAACCCCATTATTAAGGGTAAAAGATAATACTCATTTTAATAAGCCTTATAACCCTTTAATCTTAATATATGGGTTTAGATTTATGTCATATAAAGGTTTCCTTTGGTATTACCAATACATGTTTTTTATAATTAAAAGTATTAAAAACTTATTACTAAATCCAAATTTTAAAGGTTAAATGTAATAAAAATATACACTTAAAAAAAATGAATAATGAAAAATAATTATGAAATTAAAAATATTAATAGCCGAATTACAACTAAATTCATATTTTCTTTATTTTAAGATTGAAAAACATAAAAAGATCATCCTTCAACCATAATCAATTTACCTGTTTTAGGATCTTTGTAAACCGTTCCCATCTGGACATAACCCTGTCCCTGACCAGATTGACTTTGAGGGGTTTCGTTTATCTGGTTTCCCTGTTGAATTTCCGCTGCTTTTTGCATTGCTTCCATTGTCTGTTTTTTCTCTTCGGGAGAAGCATTGCTAAAAACTACGCTTTGCATGTTCCACGATACAACCAGAAATATTAGAAATCCAACTGATAGTACAAGCATAGCATCTACAAGGTTAGCCGAACCTGCCATTGGATCTTCATCTTCCCTATTGAGTAATCGGCGCTTTTGTCTTCGAAGCATTGTCTAAAACCTCCAGTACTGATTCTGATATTGTTTCAAGTGTAGTGAGATTGTCTTCATACCATCTTTTTCTAACCTTCGAAATAACGTATGCTATACCTCCTGCAGCTAATCCAACAACAGTAGTGTCAAATGCAATAATTATGGCTTGAGCCAGGCCATTAATATCTCCTCCACCTAAAGCAGCTAAACCTGGCCCCATTGGTATCAATGTACCCATTAATCCAAGTGTTGGACCAAGCCTTGTAACAACATCAGTTTTTTCAAGACTTTTAGCAATTTTAAGTTCCTCATTCTCGATTAACTTTCTTGCAAATGCTTCTCGGGATTTAAATCCCAATTCTGGCGATCCAGCAAGTTTTATGAGTATTTCTTTGTGATTTTGTGGCAGATCACTTTTTTCCACCACTTCCATTATATTTTCAGGAGTACCTGAATTAGAAATATCCTTAATAATTTTTTCAACTTTACCAACATCGAATTTGATTCTGCCTGAATATTCTGAGATTAAGCCTCCAAAATTGATTATCGCATAAACCATAAAGGATAAAAGCCCTATAATAACAGGTATAATAAGACTTTGCGCTATTACGTGTAAAGCCGCGCCTAACATGTCACTTCCAGGAATTGCTACCATTATATCACCTTTTTTATTGTATTAAATTACTTTTCCTTTTTGTTAAATAAAATCCTGCAAATGCCAGTATTATCACAAATAATATGGCATAAATCAGGTTTTCCACAGATGGAACATCCATGGGGCTCATTGGGGATTGTAAAACTGTACTTATATTTGGAATGACTATTGCAGACGCTAAAAAATAGAAACCAACAAAAAGCATAAAATTACCCAGTAAAATGGGGTACGGTTTTTTTGTAATCCTCACTACTGCATCAGATGCAAAATAAAAAGATAATATAGTTAAACTTAAGAAAACTGCAGCATATTCTCCTACAAATACTGTGGAAACTCCAATAAATGGAGATGCAAGTACTATTGCTGCTACTACCGCTCCAAAACAG
>JASEIM010000038.1 GCA_030017655.1 Methanobacterium sp.
TTTTTGCATTTCAAATAGAGTATCAACAATTTCAACATTTTCATAGCCTAATTCTGTTAATAATTCCTTTTCCGGTTTTTCGGATAGTGGAATAATAACAAAACCATTTTCTCGCTTTATTTTAGCATTAAGATTAATAAGTGAGCGTTTTAACAGCATTTTACGTGCATCATTTGCCATATTTTTTTTGATTTTAAGACCAATCATAATATCCTCAGTAAGCTCTTAACTATTATAACTAAATATTATCAAGATTAAATATAACAATTGTTGATAATAAGTATTTTAAAAATTATATCTGGTGATGATGATGCTTTATTTTTCAAATTTAAAATGTTTACAAAATAGGGGGTTGAAATGGTGCTCTATTTTATCGGTTTAGGTCTTTATGATGAAAAAGATATATCTCTAAAAGGTATTGAAGCTCTAAAAAAAGTAGATGATATTTACGCTGAGTTTTACACCGCTGATCTTTTTGGAACAACATTATCTGCAATTGAAGATATGATAAGCAAAGAAATCAGGGTTTTAACAAGAGAAGAGGTTGAAGAATTTAATATTCCCCTAAATGCTGCTATGAAAAAAGATGTTGCATTTTTAGCTGCTGGAGATCCTTTAATTGCAACAACGCATACAGACATGATGATTGAAGCTAAAAAATTGAATATTGAAACTATAGTTATTCATTCCTCCTCTATTTTATCTGCAGCTCCAGGTCTGGCAGGTCTTCAAGCATATAAATTCGGAAAAGTCACCACAATACCATTTCCAGAAGAAAATTATTTTCCACATTCCCCCTATCTTGCTATCAAAGCAAATAAAGGATTAAACGCTCACACACTTGTACTTCTGGATATTCGAGCAGATGAAGACCGATATATGACTGCAAATGAAGGATTGGAATATCTTTTGAGAATTGAAAATGAAAGAAAGGAAAATATTGTGACTAAAAATTCTTTAGCCGTTGTAATTGCCCGTGCTGGTTCAGATAAACCAGTTGTACGTGCAGATAAAGTTAAAAATCTTATTAAAGAAGATTTCGGCGGGCCACTTCACTGTCTTATTATTCCAGGAGATCTTCACTTCATGGAAGCTGAATATCTGGTTAAAATATGTGGAGCTCCAGATGAATTTCTTGTAGAATAAAAACCGGGATGAATTATGCATAAAAACCATATTAACAAGCTGAAATACGCTAAACCATTCTTAAAATGGGCCGGAGGTAAGACGCAACTACTTAATGAATTTGAAAAAAGAATACCTCCATCAATTAAGGATAAACTGGTCA
The DNA here is from genome assembly GCA_030017655.1 of Methanobacterium sp. Classification (NCBI taxonomy): domain Archaea; kingdom Methanobacteriati; phylum Methanobacteriota; class Methanobacteria; order Methanobacteriales; family Methanobacteriaceae; genus Methanobacterium; species Methanobacterium sp. Next base: position 1,289 of record JASEIM010000038.1, read on the forward strand.
TAAAAAGATATATTGAGCCTTTTGTTGGTGGAGGTGCCTTATTTTTCTATTTAAAGAGAAAATATAACATTGAAGAATCCTATCTTTTCGATATTAATAAAGAACTTATACTGGCTTATAAAACAATACAAACCAATCATAAGGCAATTATAGATAAATTAAGTGAAATAGAAGACAAACATCTCCAAAAATCCGAAAGTAAGAGAAGAGAACATTATTATCAAATCAGGGACAGATATAACAGCCAGATGAAAAATTTTAATTATAATGACTTTGGTGAAAATTGGATTGAAAGAACATCATACTTGATATTTTTGAATAAAACCTGTTTCAATGGCCTTTTCCGTCAAAACCAAAAAGGAGAATTTAACGTACCCTTTGGTCGTTATAAAAATCCCAGAATTTATGATAAAAATAATATAATTGCTGTAAATTCCGCTTTAGAAAATACCGAGATTTTTTGTGGAGATTTCACCAAATCATGTAAGTTTATAGAAGAAAAAAGCCTTGTGTATCTTGATCCGCCTTATCGGCCCATAAATAAAACTTCGAATTTTACCAACTATTCTAAGAACGGTTTTGGAGATGAGGATCAAAAAAGATTAGCTGTTTTTTTTGAAAAAATGTCCATAAAGGGTGCTTATCTAATGTTAAGCAATTCTGATCCTAAAAACGATGACCCCATGGATGATTTCTTTGATAAGCTTTATAAAAATCACAATATTTCCAGAATACCTGCTAAAAGGTTTATTAACTGTAATGCATCAAAAAGGGGAGAAATTAATGAATTGATAATCACCAACTTTTAATGACTTTTAATTATAATAATTTGATTATTCTATTTTTCTTCCTTAACCTGTTCTTTTTCAATGATTTTTTCGGTATAATCAACTTTTTCAATATTTTGCATTGGTATTATCACGCGTTTAGTTCCATCCTCCTTCGGTTCATATGTTATTTCAATTAAGCCCCTGTTTTCGTCCACTTCAATTTTTTCTACTCCAAACTCCCCTCTTTTAAAATTGTGCACATTTTCATTAATCAGACTGACTTCCAGTTTTTCTATCGTTTTAATCACCTCTTGATACTGTTTATTATATTATTTATTATTCAAATAATTTTCAGATATTTTAAAGATAGTAGCTTAATTATCAAAAAAATTACTATATTTATATATTAACACCGAAAACATTGAAAAGTACCAGCGCTGCGAATAATAGACCTCCAAGTGAGGTGTTTACATAAGGAAGGTACCAATAGAGCTTATTGATATCCAGATCATCTTTAATTAAAAGTAAAAATGGAAACAATGGATAAAGGAATACTAGAAAGCTTAAAAATCTATAATCAGCCAGATTTATTACAATAAATGATAAAATAAGCCAGAATACTAGGGTCAGTATTAGAGAAGCTTTTTTCCCTATAAAAACTGGCGTGGTATTTATTCCGGCATCCTTATCATATTTAATGTCAGGAATTGCTGAAAAAATATGCATTGCAGATATATGGAAATAAGCTCCCACCATAATTATTAGAGAAGGTATTGAATCTGCAATCATGCTGTAAGCAAATATTCCGGGCATTATATACAAGTAATTAGATGAAAAGTCCAAAAATGGTCTTTCTTTAAATCTCAAAGGAGGAGAACTGTAAAAATAAGACAACAACAAGAAAAATGAAAATAAAATGCGTTCCAGATTGGTCTGGAAGACTATTAAAACTAAACTGATGCCAGTAACCAGATAAATAACATTAAGAAGTTTCTTTTTTTCTTCACCCTTTATACGGTGCTCTTTTTCATCTTTTTTTGGGTTTTTTTCATCTGTTTTCTCATCCCAGTAATCATTAACCCCGTATATAAACACATTAGCAAAAAAAAAGAAGTAAATAAGATAAATATAATAATCAAATCTGAAAAAATCTCCTAAAGCACCCGCAGCAAGGGCATATCCTACTACATATGTTCCACCTGTATAAATCCAGAATCTGAATCTTGAAATTTTAAATAAAAAGGATAACATAATTTCACTATTTTAACATAGAATTAGCTTAGACTTGCTTTAATTGAATTAAATGCGACTTTATAGAGTATATTTGGGATTGAAGGCTTAACCTTTCTCTGATATACCACAAAAGGATTCTTATTGATCTGTGATCCTGTCCATTTATAAAGATCTGAAGCTGTTTTGATCGGAATCAAATATCTAAAGGGTATGTAAGAAAATCCATCCTCAGCTTTTATTTGCCATGAGTAATAAGTTTCTAACTGTTTCCTTATGAATCCATTGAATTCTTCAGGTTTCTTTCTAGTGTATTCCTCATTTAAAGACTCAATATTAAATGATTTAAGATCTTTTTGGGGGAAATAAGACCTTCCAAGTTCAATATCTTCAGAGATATCCCTTATGAAGTTTATATATTGCATTGCACGTCCTAAATAACGTGCATTATCATAAGATTCCTTAGGTAAATTCATTATTTTTGCCATGAAAAGTCCAACAACTTCAGAAGACCCGTAAAGGTAAACCAGGAGATCTTTCATGGTTTCATATTTAGATGTTGTAATATCCATCTCCATTGAATTTAAGAAAGCATCAACCCAACTGTTTTCGAATTTTTTTCTCTCTAATAATTTAACAAATGAATCTACTACAATATCCCCAGTTATTATCCCATCTAAAGCTCGATAATATCTTTCTTTAAAACCATAAAACCCCTCAGCATCCTGGGGGATAGCATCCACATAATCATCAGCTTTTCTTAAAAAACTATACAGTACAAAAACATCCTCTTTTACCTTTTTGGGGAAAAATATAGTACTATAAAAATATGTTCTACTTCCTCCCTTGAATATAGAGTAAATGGTTTGATCTATCATGGTGTTCTCACTCTCAATTTATAAAAAAGCATCCTTTTCATAGATATTTGTCCGAAAGTTTATCTACAACAATCTGGGATGAAATAAGTGTCATTGGCACCCCAATTCCTGGATGGGTATAATGTCCAGAATAATAGAGATTTTTAACTTTTTTACTTTTATGTGCAGGCCTCCAAAGCGCAGATTGTCTTAATGTATGGGATAATCCTAAAGCTGTACCTTTATATGCATTATAACGATGTTTAAAGTCGTTTAAAGCAAATATTCTTTTTACTACGATGCGATCTCTTATATTTTCACCTAATTTAGCTTCCAGATCATCCATTATCTTGTTATAAAAACTTTCTCTAAGTTCAGGAGTATCCTCAAGTCCAGGAGCTAATGGTATCAATATAAACAAAGTATCTGATCCCTTTGGTGCTGCTGATAAATCTGTTCTTGAAGGAACATTTACATAATAAGATGGATTTTCTGGCCATGCTGCTTTTTTGGGGTCAAATATTGTATCAAATCCATGTTCCCAATCCTCGTCTAAAAACAGGTTGTGATGAACCAGTTTGTCCACTGTGTAATCTACCCCCAAATATACGACCATTGCAGATGGCGCCAAAACCCTAGAATTCCAATATTTATCATCATATGTTCGATTTTCTTTAGTAAGGAAATCTAATTCTGAATGAGCATAATCCGCATTTACAATAATCACATCGGCTTCATAAGCTCCTTTATTGGTTATTACTCTTTTTATCCTATGATCATGTACTTCTAACATTTCTACAGGCTCATTAAAACTAAAATCAACCCCATGAAACTCTGCAAGATTATAAATAGATTCTACAACTTTTCTCATGCCTCCCTGAGGATAAAATACTCCCATAGTAAGATCTACATGAGACATGAGATGGTAAAATGAAGGAGTGTTAGCTGGAGACCCTCCAAGGAAACCAATTGCATACTCAAGTATTTTTCTTGCTTCATCACTTTTAAATTTCTTATTAACATAATGCTGTAAATTTTCCCAGATATTTAGTTTATAGCCCCTAAGTAGTAATTTGCCATTTAAGAAGTCCAGAATAGAATTATAATCTTTATATAGCATCTCCTCTATAGAAAAATCATATAGTTCTTCAGAAGATTTAAGATATTCTTTTAATTTCTCTGCTCCATTTTCTTCAAGACTATCAAATAATTCAAAATTCTTTTCTAAGTCAGCAGCCACATCAACTAATTTTTTATCCCCAAAAAATATTCTATATGATGGATCAAGTCTTTCTAGCTTGAAAAAGTCTTCTGGTTTCTTTCCAAATTGAGCATAGAACCTCTCATATACATCCGGCATAAGATACCATGATGGACCCATATCAAAATAAAAGTCTTTATCACTATAAAAACTGGCTCTTCCACCAGGTTGCTCGTTTTTTTCAAAAACCTTTACATTAAAACCTTTTTTTGCCAATAAAGCTGCTGCAGATAACCCCCCAAATCCTGCTCCTATAACTATCGCATCCATATTATCACATAATATTACTAATTTATAATTATTTATATAATTATCATATGATCAATTTTTTTTAATTTCTTATTAAATATTAGTATATACTACCTTATATTTTTTTCACATAATTGAAGTTTTAGAAACAATTATAATGGCTATCAGAAAATAATAAAAATAAAATATTGTTTAAAATTCTATTTTAATGCATGAAAAATGGCATTATTGATTATTTACATTTTTAATTTCAAAATCACCAATCTTACCCTTTGTTTCACTTAAAACAAAGATAATAAATATTATACCAATAATTCCAGGTAACCATAACTTTAAATAGAAACATGCAGGGGTCCAAAAGCATAAAATCAAAAAAAGACTTGAAATCAACGCTTTTGGCTTATTTTTATTTATTAATTCACCTTTTAAAATTACAATACTTATTAGAGCGGCTAAAGCACCTGTTAATATCCACCCCACAAAGTTCATAAATGGAACTCCATAAAAAACACCGGAATCAAAATAAGTCCAGAAATTCAGCGCTACAGCGGCAGGATCTAAAACCAAATCAGTTATGAGGACAAGAAAAGCTGTTAATAATATGATTTTCCAGTAAGTTCTAGTTTTTAATGTAGCCAGGTAAATACTACCTATAAATAAAGGCACATATGCAAATGGAACTGTGTAAGGAGTATATCCAAATATTTTGAATCCAATAAGGTTAGTATATACAAATTGCGAGTAAGGATATCCCGTAATAATGGCCAATGTTTCAATTGAAATGGCATAAATACTCATCATAATTAAGAATAATACTGACTTTTTCAGCCCTAGCCATGTAATTACAGCAAAATAACAGGGTAAAGATAATCCTATAATGAATATACCAGATATAAATGCCATTTCTGGTTTTATTGGAACATTAGTTACAAAAAATGCTGCAATGGCCAAGAATATACCTGTAATCCAAAAAATCTTAGAAATATCCTTCATTAAATATTCACCAAATTAATTTATCTTAATACAATTTAATAAAAAGTATTATATAATTTAAACTTAAATTCTTTTCATGGATTATAAACTATTTCCTAACCAGAGGCCAGATATGAAAAGACTTAGGGAAATAGTAAGTGTTCTGGTTAAATATCAATTTGGAAATGTTCTTGAGAGAACAGGATTCAAACGTAACATAATGGGTTTTTTTTCATCAGATAACCTTCAAGAAGCTTTTGATAAAACTGCACCCAAAAGATTAAGACTTGCCCTAGAAGAATTAGGAACTACCTTCATTAAATTAGGTCAGGTTTTAAGTACACGACCAGATCTAGTTGGAAAAGACTTTGCAGACGAATTAGCCAAATTACAGGATGAAGTACCACCATTTCCATTTGAAGATGTAAAAAAATTAATAGAGAAAGAACTTGAAACTCCTTTACAAGACTTATTTTCTGATTTTCAACAAGATCCAATTGCTTCTGCATCAATAGCGCAGGTACACTCCGCTGTACTCAAAAATGGAAAAAAAGTAGCTGTTAAGGTCCAGAGACTGAATTTAGAAGAACATGTAAGAAAGGATATAATTATAATGCGTTATCTGGCAAGACAGGCAGATAAGAGAATTAGGGATCTCAAATATTATAATCTTCCAGGTATTGTTGATGAATTTGAAAGGGCCATAGAAAAAGAGATGGATTTTGCACAGGAAGCAAGAAATATTGATCGTTTCAGATTGCACTTTAAGGATGATCCTAATGTATGTGCACCTAAAGTTTACTGGAAATATTCTACCCCAAGAATTCTTACAATGGAATTTATTAGGGGAACAAAGATAAGTGATGCCCTTGAATCAAATAAAAATATAAATGGTAAGGCTATTGCAAAAATAGGTACTGATTGTTATTTTAAGCAGATATTTCAGCATGGATTTTTCCATGCTGATCCCCATCCTGGGAATTTGTTCATTCTACCCAATGATGTTCTTTGTTTTATTGATTTTGGAATGATAGGTCATTTAGACAGAGAATTTATGGAAAATTTAACTGAACTTTTCGTATTTACAGTTAATTATGACTTAAAAGGGATGATCAACCAGATGAGGTATATGCGGCTTATAGATGACGATACAGACATTGAAGAATTAAAACGTGACTTAATAGACCTTCTTGACAAGTACATGGGTGCTGAGATTAGCGACATTGGAGGGATAATAAACGAGTTCAGCAAACCAAATATACTTGTAAAACATAAAATAAAGCTTCCAAAAGATTTTATTTTACTTGGAAGAGTTTTAAGTATGGCTGAAGACATTGGAAGAAAGTTAGATCCGCATTTTAATGGTATCGAAGTTGCAAAGCCATTAATCAAAGAAACCATTAGAAAACGATTTAATCCGCTTAGAATCTTAGATTATCAGGCTACTTACCTGTTTGAACTCGAACATATCTTTAAAGATTTGCCTGAAACAATTAATCGCTTTTTCTTAAGAATTGAAGATGGAAAAATAAGAATGCAGCTTGATCATCAGAATCTGGACGAATTTGCATCCCATCTTGAGAGGATAATTAACAGGGTTTCTGTAGCTTTAATCGTGTCTTCTCTTATTATCGGTTCATCGCTAATTATGATAAGCAATGAAGGCATGCCAATGCCAGGAATAGGTTTTTCTACAATTGGAACAATTATATTCCTTATTGCATCTGCATTAGCCATTATTTTAATAATTTCCATTATAAATTGTGCTAGAAAAAATATTTAAGGCCAATAATCAATGATTTTATTCTAAATAGATAAAATAGTGGTGGAGGAATACTTTGGAATATGTGGAAATTGCTATAGGTGTATTTTTTGCAGTTATTTTAAGCATGATTCTGGGAGTTTTTGCTGGGATTATCGGATCCTATCTTGGATTCTTATTTGTTGTTGGAGCCATAAGCTACTTTTTTATTGATGATATTCAAAAAGGAGCCATATATGGAGTTTTTGTAGGCATTCTTGCCGGGATTGTTTCTTCAATCATCATGATTACATTTGAATTCATTATAGGGGGCAAAATGGACTTATCCTTTATGAGTTTTGGTTTAAGTGGAATTATTATTGGAATTATGGTTGATGGAATAATCTGTATGGCTGGAGGAGTGCTAGGATCATTATTACGTCTTTGAATTAACTATTTTATTTTATTATTCAGATAATATAGAAAAATGTTTATAAAAGTAATTATTAAGAAAATAATCATAATGAATATTAGTTGGTGGGACTATGATGGAAAAAGATACAATTCCAGATATGAGAGGCTTATTTATAAAAATGTTAGAAGACTCTACTAAAACTTTTGATAAAGTAAGGGGAGATATTGAGAGTTCAATTGCAAAACACACTTTTTTGCCTCTTGAGGCAACAGATGAAACCGATGATAGTGTAATAGTTAAAATAGTGCTTCCCGGAATTAAAAAGGAAGATATCGAAACTAATCTTACTGAAACTAAACTCCATGTTAAAGCCACTTTTGATTTTGAACAGGCATTTAAAGGAATTTATTTTACTCTAAGCGATATCAAGAAAGGCACTATAGAAAGGGTAATTAGACTTCCTGAAAAAGTGATACCAGAAAAAGCCAAAGCAAGTTTTAAAAATGGAATTTTAACTGTAGAAGCCCCAAAACTGGAAAAAGAAGAGAAAATTACCCTTGAAATAGAGTAATTCTAATTATTATTTTTTTTAAGTCAAATTTATTCAATTAAATTTATTTATTCTCCAATACAAATAGTGATTAGTTCTTTCAAATTATGGTAGGGGTATAAAAAATGACAGATAAATCCAGAAAAATACATTTTCATCATGGTAAATCCAGTAGAGATATTATAGATGCAGAATTCGTTTTAAAATCAATTGGACTTAAAGAGGGAGATATTTTCTTAGATGCAGGGTCTGGTGATGGATACATGTCACTTGCAGCTTCAAAAATCGTCAGTGATGAAGGAAGAGTATATGCAGTTGATATCTGGGAAGAATCAATGAATATTTTAAATAAAGAGATTAAAGAAAAGGAAATAAGTAACATTAAAGCAATTATTGCAGATATAAGTGATGAAATTCCAGTAGATGATGAGAATATTGATATCTGTTATATGGGTAATGTATTGCATGGATTTGTTGAAAATGAGGATTATGATGAGGTAATGGAGGAGATTAAACGAATAATAAAACCAGGAGGTATTTTTGCAGTTATTGAATTTAAAAAAATTGAAGGTATACCTGGGCCTCCCTTTCATGTCAAAATGACACCAGAAGAAGTTGAAAAAATTATTTCAGATTATGGATTCGAAGTTAAAGAAGTAATTGAAGCAGGTAAATACCACTATGGAGTTATATCTGTGAAAAAATAAGCATTATTAGAATTCATTATATAATTTTATTTTCATAGCAAAATATATGCCTAAAACAAGGTTAATTGATTTAAAAACCTCTAATTCCTTTTATTGAATCCCATAAAAACTTATTTTAAATATGAAATTCATATTGTAAATTAGAGGAAGAATAAGCAAGGATAATTATTTTTTTTCTTTATTTTTAATTAGAGCTTTCTAGTCTTCTTATTATATAAGGAGGTGTTATGAGTGGCTGATAAAAAAGAACCAGCAGAAGGATGGCCTGTAAT
>JASEIM010000039.1:0-311 GCA_030017655.1 Methanobacterium sp.
ATTATAGTTTTTCAATGAATCTTGGGCAATTTTATAAGTTTCATCTGTAGATCCGTCATCAACGATAATAATATTAAAATTCCGTGGTTTAATTTCTTCTATAACATTCCCAATCAATTTACTTTCATTATAGGCAGGTATAACTACGTAAATATTTGGGTCGGATAATTTAGGATGATTAGATTGGGAGGAACGGTTAAAAGTATTGTTCCCAAAACGATTAAAATCATCTTTATTTGCCGTAGATTTCATGGTTACCTGCTCAAATAATTTTATGTTTATTATTATTGTTTTATGTAAAAGTACATTTG
>JASEIM010000039.1:321-9849 GCA_030017655.1 Methanobacterium sp.
ATGCCGAAATCATCATTTTTAATGTCTCCTGCAGCTCCAGAAAATCCTGTACCTCCGTAATGAGCAAGGGGAGATCCATCTCCAACAACCACTGCATCGTGGATCAATAAGAATTCATGTATTGCTGAAATGGCTGTTTCCTGTCCTCCGTTTCTTGATCCTCCAACAGTGATAGCACCCCCAACTTTATCTTTAAGTTTAAAATCAGAGCGCAGCGGTCTTGACCTGTCCATGAACATCTTTAACTGTGCTGAAACGTTTCCAAAATAAACCGGACTTCCAATGATTAATCCATGTGCTTCCTGGACTTTAATGAGTAGATTGTTAATTTCATCATCTTTGGGGCATTCACCGGTCATTTTACATATATCACATGCTGTGCATGGTTCAATTTCCATTTTACCTAAATGATAACTTTCAACGTCTGCTCCATTTTCTTTAGCAGCTTCAAGGGCCTTTTCAACCAGAAAAGTTGTATTTCCTTTTTTTCTTGGACTTCCTATAATTCCTATAATTTTTGCCATGTTATAACCTCGTGAATTCTAATCAACCGTAGTTCTTTGGTTTTGGATTTTAATTATTATCTTCTATATCCTATAGGAAAATATATCTTTAATACTGGATATTTAATTTTACCAATATATTAATGAAATAAAACATATTATTCAAGATAGCATGAAAAAAAATAATTACAGGGCATTAACTGCATCAGATAAGGCACTTGAAATTATCAGAAGATGTTTTGAAGATGAGAAAAAAGGCAATAGAAATGCCAGGAATGATATTAAAGAAGATTTAAAGGCTTATTTTATAAAAACTGAAGATGGATCGTATACATTGGACTCTAATGGAGTATCCGGTAAATCAGAGATGATGCATACTTGTCATGGTGCGGTTACTGAATCACTGGAAAAATTTGTTAAACCAGCCCAACTTGAAGGCAAAAAGGAAGTTAAAATTCTGGATATATGCAGCGGTCTTGGTTACAATGCAGCAACATGCATCGAAAATTTAGATGATTCAGTTAAAATTGATATAGACATGATAGAAATATCAAAGGAAACATTACAGGCAGCCCTTCTTATAGATAATCCGATAGAATCATATGAAATAATTAAGGGAGCAATAGAAAGCGAATTATTTAAAAGGGAATTACTTGGTTTTAAATTTTATCAAGAAAAAATACATGAAAGAATTAATATCAATATTTATATTGATGATGCAAGAAATGTAGTTAAAAATATAACAGATAAAAGATATGATGCAGTATTTTTAGACCCATTTTCACCCCTTAAATCACCAGAACTGTATTCTTTAGAGTTTTTCATTGCACTAAAAAATCTGCTTAAAGAAAATGGACTGATTTTAACTTATACGTCTGCAGCTCCGGTTAGATCTGCAATGGTTCTTGCAGGACTCCATATAGGGGAAGGACCTCAATTTGGAAGAAAAAGTGGGGGAACTATAGCATCAAAGAGCTCAAAAATGATCCAAACCCAAGTCAGCGCTGCTGATGAAAGGATGATAGCGTTAAGCGATGCAGGTGTTCCGTTTAGGGATCCAGAGCTCAAAGGATCTGGTGAAGAAATAATAGAAAGACGTGAAAATGAGCGAAAATTGGTGAGAGGAAATTCTAGAATAGCATCAACAGTAAAAACTCCTGTTTTTTTAAATAAGGAATTAGAAAACTCAAGACTTAAAAGAAGAATTTTAAGAAATATTGGATTTATGGGAATAGATGATCTGAAATCTTTTGAAGCCCGATTTATTATATGCCCCCAATATGAGGAATGCATCTGCAAATGTGGAAGCTCCAGATTAGAGGATTCAAAAAGCAGGATTAATGAAATGATAAAGAGATTATCAATAATTATTGAAAAATGCAATGACGCTGAAAGAATAATAGAATAGAATTATCTTAAATAAAGGTGGAAAAATTGAACTTCGAAATTAAATATAAAGATGCTTTAGGCAGAATTGGAAAACTTAAAACTCCACATGGAACTGTGGAAACTCCAGCTTTAATGCCTGTTATTCACCCCGGTAAACAGACAATTGATGTTAAAAGATACGGGGCCGATATGGTAATAACCAATGCTTATATAATCTATAAAAATGAAGAACTTAAAAATAAGGCCCTTAAAGGCGGTGTTCATGATTTAATTAATTTTAACGGCCCCATAGTTACAGATTCAGGTTCTTTTCAATTATCAGAATATGGAGATATTGATGTAGATAACAGAGAAATAATTGAATTCCAGGAGAAGATAGGTACAGATATTGGTACTTCACTGGATATTCCAACTCCACCATACGTAAAACGCGAAAGAGCAGAAAGAGAACTTGAAATCACACTTAAACGAGCAGAAGAAGCCTTAAATGTAAGGGAAAATTTAATGATGAACTCAGTTGTTCAGGGTTCAACATTCCCTGATTTAAGGGCCAAATGTGCCGGAATAATAGGAAAAATGGATTTTGAGGTGTATCCAATAGGTGCAGTGGTTCCTCTACTTGAAAATTACAAATACATGGATGTTCTTGATATAGTAATGGCTTCAGTACAGCATTTACCTCCATCAAGACCAAGACACCTTATGGGAGCAGGTCACCCCATGGTATTTGCCTTTGCAGTAGCAATGGGCTGTGATCTTTTTGATTCTGCTGCATATATCCTTTATGCTCAGGATGATCGTTTTATGATGCCTGATGGAACATATAAACTTCAAAATCTCTCTCAAATGCCCTGCTCCTGTGAAGTATGTGCAAATTATACTCCTAAAGATTTAAGGGGAATGAAGAAAGAGCAGAGAATGAAACTGATAGCAGCACATAACCTTAACATCAGTTTTGCAGAAATAAGGAAGATAAAACAGGCAATAATCAATGGAAGCCTGCTTGAACTGGTTGAAAATAGATGCAGATCCCATCCATATCTTTTAGATGCTCTAAGAGGTCTGAAAAAATATAAAAACATGCTGGAAGAATTCGATCCGGCCTACAAAAAATCTGCATTTTTTTACAGTGGTCCTGAATCCCTGAACAGGCCCGAAATTTACAGACACCTAAAACGTCTTAAGAGACTTCCAAAAAAGAATAGGTTAGTGCTTTTACCTCCATTTAAAAAGCCTTATTCAAAAAATATCAAAACAATCCTTTTAAATAATCCTGAAATTGAAAATATAAATGATCTAGTGGGTGAATTATATAAAATCCAGAATTCAAGTGATGCTGAATTGAATGATTCAGTGCAAATAGCAGTACTTGATTATCCTTTTGGAATTATTCCCCTCGAAGTTGATGAAGTGTACCCTTTAGCTCAAAATGAAGCCCCTTCATGTCTGGATGAAGATTCCAAAAAGTTTATCCAGGATACTTTAAGGGATTATATGGAAAATTTCATTGAAATTATAATAAGTGAAAAGGTCATAAAGAAGTTTAATCTTGACTATAAAATTGAAAAATATGAAGAATCTCTGGAAATAAATTTAGATGATTTAAATAAAATAGAATATATAGCAGATTATCAATTTGGAGAAGGTTCGGGAAAAGCTCTATTTAATGGAAACATAAATATTGTTAAAAGTAGAAAAACAGGTAAGATAAGGCATGTTCATGACGGCGATGTTTTAATTGCAACACTTCGTGCAAGTGATGGCATTTTTGTGCTCAGCATGGAAGGTGCAAAACGTCTTCACAGTTATCTTGAATATCCTGAAAATAGGGTTGTTGTAAACAGCGATGCTGAACCCTTTGCAAGAGAAGGAAAAAGTATATTTGCTAAATTTGTAATAGATTGTGATATAAATATAAGAGCTAATGAAGAAGTTCTGATTGTTAATGAAAATGATGAACTTTTAGCATTTGGTAAGTCACTTTTAAATGGCCGTGAAATAATGGACTTTAACATAGGCCAAGCAGTTAAAACAAGGAAAGGAGGAAAATAATGATACCTGGTGCAGGAATGAACCCAAAACAACTTAAACAGATGCAGAGAGCCATGAAACAGATGGGAATGGACATGAAAGATGTTAAGGGTGCTACAGAAGTAATAATTAAATTTAAAGATAAAGAAGTAATTATCAGCAATCCTAAGGTAAACTTGATGGATTTCATGGGACAGAAAACCTATCAGATCACTGGCAAGCCCAAAGAGAGGAAGTTAAAAGTTGAATTAATCATTCCAGATGAGGATGTTGAGCTTGTATCTGCTCAAACAGGTGTAAGTAAGGAAGAAGCTCATAAAGCCCTTAAAGAAACCAATGGAGACCTTGCAGAAGCGATTATGAGGTTAAGTTAATGGCATTTATCGTTCATTTATCTGATCTGCACGTGGGTGCAATCAATTTTAAAGATGAATTTTTATTAAGTGCAATTAAAAAATCTAATGAGCTTAACCCTGATTTAGTCATTGTCACAGGCGATATAACTGAAAATGGTTACTATCATGAATTTGAACATGCAGCAGAGTTTCTGGATTTAATAGAAAATCCAATCCTTGTTGTTCCTGGAAACCATGATTCAAGGCATATAGGAAATGAATCATTTGAACAGCTGATAAGAAAACGATGCAGTACTTTAACAGTTAAAAATGATGAAATTAAAGCCATAGGATTGGACAGCAGCGAACCGGACCTGGATTATGGGAAAATTGGAAGAGCTCAACAGAAAAGAATGGAAAAAGAACTGAAAGAAGCTGAAAACCGAAATCTGTATAAAATAATAGCTCTTCACCACCATCTGATACCTGTTCCAAAAACAGGGCGTGAAAGAAACGTATTAACTGACGCAGGAGATATTTTGAAATCAGTAATAGATGGAAACGCTGATCTGGTGCTTTCAGGGCATAAACATGTGCCTCATGTATGGCAACTTGAAAATACTGCATTTGTAACCGCGGGAACAGTATCATCTCTGAAACTTCGGGGAAAAGATATTTGTTCATTTAACACAATTGATATTCAGGAGAAAAGTGTAGAAATAGTATTGAATCAGTCTGATGGGAATTCAAGAATTCTTGCAAAATATGAAAATAAGTGTAAGGTGATTGATTGAAAGTAATTATCGATGCATCTAATGTGGCTCATTATGGGAAAGAAAAAGACGGTAGTCCACGTTTAGACACTGTATTAAAGTCAATAGAAGCTTTAAAGGCGTTAGGATATGAGCCCTATGCCATTGCAGATGCATCACTGCGACATGAAATAGATAAAAAGGAAGAATTCAACAAACTCCTTGAAGAAGGGAGAATAGTGCAGGTTCCATCAGGCACCACAGCAGATCACTATATTTTGAAAATAGCTGAAGATGAAGATGCAAAAATATTATCAAATGATATATTCAGAGAATATAATGATGAATTTAAAGATATTGCAAGTAGAAGAATTCCCTACAGTGTAAAAGGCGGAGAAGTGATCATTGGATCATCATCAAAGCCCAAGAAAATTAAAAATATTCTCCAAAAAATATCTACCCAATGCCTGAATGAATTTGAGAAAAAGGGAATGGAACCTTACAGGCATAAAAAAAGCAAAAAATTAAGTGGTATTGCCATTGCAAAGGAAGCAATTGATAGAATTACGAAAAGCAAGGAAGAAGGAATTGATTCTAAATTAGAAGATATATTTATGAAAATTCCCCTCTTTGACAAAGTAATGAATATGGTTGAAGATGCTGAAAAAACAAGTGATTTTATCATTTTCGTTCTTGTAAGTCCAAGGGACTATAAAGATGCTGTGAGATATGCTGGAAATATTGCAGTAACAGTCGGTGACAGATTAAAACTCGATCATGCCCCTCTTGTTGCTATAAGAAATGATCTTTTCACAAAACCCGGGACTTTTGAGCTTAATATTCTTTACTCTGATGAAGTAAAAGAAGAGTCAAAGTACAATGTTAATATAACCATTAATGATCATGATTATGCATTTGTAAAGAAAAATTCAAGGAATATAGCAAGTACAGTGGCTGCAAGGATTGGAACATGGAAATTCCCTATTGTATCAGTTAAACCGAGTATGCTTCTGGAAAAACCAGGACAATTTGAAATAATATTAGAAAAACCAGAAAGTTAGTCAATAATTCACAAATTATCTTATTGTAGGAGGAAAACCCTAAATGGTCATGGATTATCTAATGAGAGGTTTATTTGGATTCTTTATTAAATCTAAAGTCTTAAGTATCGGCACTAAATATTACCCCACAAATGAGAAAGAGCGAGACTATGTGGAAATGATTAATTATACACATACCATGCTTCTTGAGCTGGATCGTGCACATATTAACACTCAAAATATCTTTCAAAATCTTATAAAAGAAATTGGAACAGAAAACATACCCCGAAGTAGAAAGTTCATTGAAATAACCCCTGCAGAAGATAAAGTGGATGAATATGCCCTATTAAGTAATATAATAATGGGTAGCGATAGATACCTGTATGTAGAGGTTATAAGAAGAGATCCTATCATTAAACAGTTTGTAAACCTTATTAAGAAAGAAAAGGGTATAATTGTTGAAGAGAGCAACACAGAAATTGTTGCAAGAATGCTTTCAAAAAATGATGCTATAAGGGTTGGAATTGAACTTATTGGGCTTGGAATGGATAAAGATGTCTCTGTTAGGGCTGCAGTTGGGATGACAGGAGCTGCTGCAATTGAAAGAGCCATAAATTTAAATAAACAGATTGGAGAAACTTCAGGGGTTGGATTTACCAAGCTCGGTGGAGAATTTGCAATTGTTTTTTCAGAAAAGCTTGAAAAAGTGCGAGGAACCCCAGCAGTGTACGATAATTATTTATTTATCGATATTATAGATTCAACAAAGTTTATAGAGGAAAATGGCCGTGATAAACTCGTTGAAATAATGACAGAAATTAAAAATTTTATTGAAAAAGAATGCGACGGAAAAATCGAGGGGTATCGTGAAGGCGGGGATGACTTAATTGCAAATCTGCCAACAAAAGACGCAGCATTACGTGCAGGAATTGATTCAGCATGGCATGCCTTAAACAATGGTGCTATGCTCAGGGCAGGTATAGGAAAAAGCAGAAGGGAATCAGGAGAAAGAGCTCAGCTGGCGGATAATATTAAAATATGGAATAACAGCCCGGTCATGGTTTTCGATATCGCTGATGGGACATATGCTTATTTTATTCCCTCTGAATTTGCAAGAGCAGTAATGGAGTTTTTCCTGTACAAAAAATCCAAAGTATTTTTGATATTCATATTTGTGTTTATAGTTTCATTTGTTGGGTGGAGTGTAGGACGCTGGGAATTTGGAATAGTAGCCATATTTCTGGCCCTTTTATATGCAGTTACAACATAATATGATATAATCAATCAGAGATGCATAGAAAAGATATAAAAACCTTAAAATCATATATTTATAAGTATTAGATTTAAAGCTAAATAAAGTGGTATTATGAAGCCAGAAACAGAAGCAAAAGCTGTAGTAGCAATAATCATTTCCTTAATCGCGTTTGGATGTGGTTCAGGAGCAGGAATAGTGATGGGTATTAACCAAAATGATACATCTGTCCCCCAGATTAATAAAAGTAATCAGGAAATGCCCCAGATTCCCAGCACTAAGAATGTAAATACTAATACAAATACTCAGACAACTTCCAGTCCAACAACTAATGAAGAGGTATACACAGAACCAGTTACACAAAATGATAACCCATCGACATCAACAGGGAATGGAACTAACAGTTCAACACTGTGAATTTTTAAACATTAATCATTTATTTTAATTATATCAGGAGATACATTTATGAAAATTATAGAAGGCGGAATCTGCGCTGTCAATACTTTAATGGCTTCAAGCGCTCGTAAAGGGAAATATGGCTTAGCTATTATAGTGAATAAAGATAGCAATGCAGCGGCAGTATTTACATCCAACAAAGTACGTGCAGCACCTGTTATTTTAACACAAGAAGCAGTTAAAGACGGTAAAATTTCGGCTATCGTTGCAAACAGCGGAAATGCAAACTGTTTTACCGGCCATGAAGGAATGAAAGATGCCAAAGAAATGGCAAGAAAAGTTGCCAGAAGTCTCAATATCGAACCAAAAGATGTGGCTGTTGCATCCACAGGTATAATTGGAAGAAAGCTTCCTATGGATATAATAAACGATTTAATAGCAGAATCTATTGAAGGACTTGAAAATTCACCTTTAGCTTCTAAATCTGCTGCAGAAGCAATAATGACCACTGATACTTACCCTAAGGAAATTTCAGTCCAAACGGAGCTAAAAAATGGCGATGTAATAAAAATTGGGGGCATTACCAAAGGTTCAGGGATGATAGCTCCAAATATGGGCACAATGTTATGTTTCATTGCTACTGATGCTAAGGCATCACCAGAAGAACTTCAAAATGCCTTAAAAATAGCAGTAGATAAATCATTTAACATGGTTGTTGTAGATGGTGATGAAAGTACAAATGACACAGTTTTGTTGATGGCAGGGAAAGGTTCAGGCCAGATAGATGAAAATTTCCAGGAAGCGCTGAATTTTGTGTGCACTGAACTTGCAAAAATGATGGTAAAGGATGGAGAAGGTGCAACTAAATACATGGAAATCACTGTAAATGGCGCATCAAGATATAAAGATGCAAAAGATGCTGCAAGAGCAATAGCAGGTTCAACACTTGTAAAAACTGCCCTGTTCGGTGCAGATCCTAACTGGGGGCGGATTGTTGCCGCTGTAGGATATTCCGGGGCTGAAATGGATGAAAATAAAGTTGATGTGACCTTTGAATCAGATAATAATAGTGTTGAAATCGTTAAAAAAGGTTCAATAATAGCCTCTGAAGGTTCAAAAGAACTTAAAGCAGCAGAAAAAATTATGAAAAATGACGAAATAAAGATAATCGTGGATCTTAACCTTGGAAAATACTCTGCTAAAGCTTACGGCTGTGATTTAACTTATGATTACGTGAAGATTAACTCAGAGTATTCTACATGATAAAATGTTAATATTTGGTTAAATAATGTATTTTGATCAACTTTTTCTTAAAGGTTGATGTGTAGATTAATTCAGAGTATTAAAAAGATAATGGTTAAATTGAAATATTTTGATCAAATTAAGTTTGAGTTGTGACTATTGAAGAGTACTCTGCATAAAACATAAATTAAAACAGATTAATATTAAATTTATAATATTTTAAATGGCGATATAATGGAAACTGTAAATATTTTAATCGAGGCACTGCCTTACATTAAGAAATTTCATCAAAAAAAGATCCTTATCAAATACGGAGGCCATGCCATGATTGATGAAGGAGCAATGGAATCAACAGCACGAGATACTGTTCTTTTAAAGTATGTAGGTATGGAACCGATAGTTGTACACGGCGGAGGACCTGAAATCTCAAGAGCAATGGCCAAAATAGGGAAAGAACCTGAATTTATTGAAGGACTTCGGATAACAGACAAAGAAACCATGGACATAGTTAAAATGGTACTTGTTGGTAAAATTAACACTGAAATAGTTTCAAAAATATGTTTACATGGTGGAAAAGGTGTGGGATTA
>JASEIM010000040.1 GCA_030017655.1 Methanobacterium sp.
TATCGAACAAATAAATATTTAATATGATATTTATTAATTTTTCTAAAAAAATCAAATTTTTTTAATTTTTTTTGTACTTCATTCATACCATTTCCTCTTTAAATTAAGATATTTGCTCTGGCCGATGGCAATATTTACTAATAATAAACATACTAACTGTAAAATCATACAGATGTGGTTTTTAATATGATTACTGATATTCATTCAAATGGAGATGGAAAGGTAAAATGGGTTTCAACAGACTGGTTAGAATACAATCTGGATGAAGAATTCATGATACTTGATGTGCAGCCAGATATACATCATTATATTAAAGAACTTCCCGGAGCTTACTATTTTAATGAATGGTTTTTAAGGCAGATAGTAAGTAACGTGCCGGGTTCATATATTCCCCTTGAAGCAATTCAGGCAATATTTAAAAAACAGGGAATTAAAAGGAATATGTCAACAGTTGTATATACAGGCAAAGGAGTTTATTCAAATAGCGGAGATGGCTGGGGGCAGACCATGGCTGCCTATTCGCTTTTAAGGTTCGGCCATAATGACCTCTATCTTTTAGACGGAAGCATAGATAAGTGGAAAAAAGAAGGAAAAGATCTAACTAAGATCTTTCCCACCATAAAAGAATCAAAATTCGAAGTAATGCTTCGTGAAGATTATTATGTGACCTATGAAGAGTTCAAAGCTGTTAAAGACTATGAGGATGTCGTGGTGGTTGATGCCCGGCCGTTTAAGTACTATGCAGGGCCAAGTATGTGGATTAAGCCCGGCCATTCCCGGAGCAAAGAGATTGCAGGCAGCTACGCTTATGCATCCAGATAATCTGCAACTAATAAAGCCAGAGGACGAAATAAAATCAATGGTTGAATAAAGATGCGCAACCCCTGATAAAACAATCATATGTTACTGTAGAACCGGTAGAGAAGCAACTAACCCATTTCTGGTTTTTAAATGGTTTTTGGGTTATGGAAACGTGGGAATATATGAGGGTTCCATTACAGAGTGGACGCAGAGGGATGATAATCCTACGGTTACTGGGCCAGAGCCTTATTGAAAATAGATTTGATTAGAATAATCCACTATCTTTTAATTTTCCCTCCATCCACATGGCTCTCTTATCTACCTTTTCTTTAATTAACAGAGTTAGAAAAAATGCCGCAATAGGGAACAATGCCAGTATAATTATATTATACCAGTAATTATACCATATAACTCCTGCAACTACCTCACGCAGCGCTCCAACAGCATAAGTCAGTGGTAAATAAGGATGTATAGACTGGAAGAATGATGGGAGAATTTCAACCGGGAAAATTCCTCCGGTTGCAGTTATCTGCAAGACCAGTATTACAATTGCAATAGCCTTTCCAGCATTTCCAAATGCAGATGTAAGCGAATAAACCACTATCATGGCGCATAAGCCAATATATAACGTGGTTAATGTAAATAGCAGCGCAGAAGACATCTGCACGTGCAAGAGAATTGATCCCACTGCAACCAGTAATGCCTGTAATATGCTAATAATTAAAAATAGGCCCATTCTGCCGATATAAACACTTTCAGCCGTATACTTTTTTGTACCTTTTTTTATCCTCATTGTAATCATTGCAATTGCTATAATACAGCCTATCCATAAAGAAATAGGTATATAAAATGGGGCAAGTGCAGAACCATAAGTATCTACTTGATATATGCGTGTTTTTTCTAGTTCTACAGGACTTTCAAAGTAATTTTGCACATCATCCTGGTTCATATCTGAAAATGATATTAATTCGTCAATATCTCCCTCATTTATTGAATTAAGTTTTAAAGCAGCTATTTGAATTGCACTTCGAATTGTAGGCCATTTAGAGTTTACCAAGCTTAATTTCTTGGAAGCTTCAGTAATTTTTTGGTTAATATTTTCTTTATTATTTGCTAAGAGGTTAACTGAATTATCCATCTGATCAATTGAACTTTTTAGAGTTGCTAATTTACCTTGTGGATTATCACCATCTTTTATAGCTTCTTCTACCTCTTTTAATATTCCCTGTACTTTAGTAACTTTTGCAATATTTCCTTCAATCTGTGCAATTACTGGCTTTAAATTCTGATCTCCAGTAGCATTGTATAAAGCAGTTAGAGACGCATCAGCAGTTTTTAAAGATAAGAACATGTTATTAACTGTTATTTCCATATTTTGAACTGTTGATAACGCCTCCTGTGGATTAGTCTTTATTTGAGTGTACAATGAATCATATGATTTTCTAATACTATTAGATTCTTTTTGAGCTTCTGGGAGTTCTGCACTGATTTTTGGCCATATACTATTTACAGTAGCCATATCTAAATTTAATTCAGTTATAGTTGCATCTATACTTCCTAAATTACTATTTAATTCGTTTACAAATGATTTTGTTTTAAGAAGGTCTGCTTTGTTATTCGCGATTAATTGACCTAAATTACTGAGTTTGCCGAAAATAATTCCATCAATGGTTTTAACTACCTCATTGTTAATCTTTGTCTGAACTGCATCTGCTCCAGCACCTGTAAGTCTTGGAGCAACTGGATTCAGTTTATCATTAACAATATATTCTATTTTGGCCTGATGAGGAGTCGATGTTTCAATGGACAATAATTGTTCGCTGAAATTACCTGGAATTAGCAAAGCTGCATAATAATCTCCATTTTTAACTCCATTTAATGCAGTTTTCTTATCAACAAATTGCCAGTTAAAATTTGTATTGTTTTTAAGTTCATCAACTAAAGTATTTCCAACAGTATATTCTGTTCCATTATAATTATAGCCTGAATCTTCATTAACCACTGCAACTTTAATATTATCAGTTTGGGCATATGGGTCCCATGTTGCTTCAATATTGAGCAACGCATAAAGTGAGGGTATTAGAATAATTACTAAAAGAACTATTAAAACTGCAGGATTACTTATTATGGCTTTAATATCGCTTTTAAATATTTCTCTTGCGCCTTTTATCATTTAATCCTTCCTTATAAGTTAATTTGAATTTTTATAATTTTGAATATGGTAGTTATGTACATGACTACCGATTAGGAAGATATATAGTATCAACCAAATATATAAATTTAACTACCAGTAGTTACTTTAAAAACTACCGGGTTAAAAAAGTATAAAAAATACGTAAAAATGCTTTTATTTAAAAATAAAGTTAAAAAATTATTTTTTATATTATTCTAGCTGAATTTCAGGAGTATGTTCCCATACTGCACCAAATAATAGATTTATAAGGTTTATAAGGTATGGATTTTTAGATGTAATGCCCGATTTTGTCTTTCCGGGGTAAGGAGGTACATACATAAATTCTTCATCATCAATTAGTATAAATATAAATTTAGAATACTGTTCAGGAGGTAAAGGAAGATTAATCAAGTATTTAGAAAGATCACCGAAATTAGAAACATCTATTCCATATCCATCATGTACTGTTAAATTATTTAATCCATATCGTTTAGCAATACTCGTATCTTTTCCAAAAGTCAATAATTCTATTTCTAAATCCTTATAGGTTGCAAAAGAGAGAAAATCAAGGTAATCATCAGTAAGAATAAGTTTCATAGAGCTATGAGCTTTACCTATTAACTCTTCCATGCTATTTTCCACGTTATTTTCACCAAAAAGAGTCCATATAATTTCATCACTTTCCATTTCCATATTACTCTTTTCAAGCTGCTCCAGTTCAAGAAGTGCATTTTTCTCTGCATTTTTATGGACCTCTGCAAGATTTTTAAGGGCTATTTTAGGAGGAATAGCCTTATAAATCGCAGGCTTTGAACTAACCCTCATGACCAGACCCTTATCCATTAAACCTTTTAAACTCATGTATACGCTGGGTTTAGGCACATTAAGATATTCATAAACCCTTTTAACCTCTGCTCGCTCAAATAAAACTAATGCAGAGTACACCTTAGCTTCATACTCAGTAAGCCCCATTGTCTTAAGGGATTCTATAAGGTCAGTTGATATTTCATTCATGTCAAAAAATCCTTAGTAGTTTTATTTAAAACTAATATGTAGAACCAAGAAGATATAAATTTAGCTCTTGAAATTCTACAAATTTTTAAATGAATATTTGCTTAAATTTCTGAATAATAAATATTAAATAAGTATTTAAAATTATGGAGAAATTTAAATGATCAAACTACTAATCGCCGGAATAACCCTCGGCCTCTACGCCGGCTTCTCACCAGGCCCTCTTCTCGTCCTTGTAATCTCACAAACACTAAAACACGGCTACAGAGAAGGAGTAAAAGTAGCATTCGCCCCCATAATCACCGATCTACCAACCATATTAATAACTGTACTGTTTTTATCATTAATCTCAAGTTACACTTCAATTTTAGGAGTTATTTCCATTACAGGCGGAGTATATCTTGGCTATCTGGCTTATGAAAGCTTTAAAACAAGAGGTTTAACTGAAAACGTTGCCGTTGAAAACCCCAATTCCCTTATAAAGGGCGTAACCGCCAATTTACTGAACCCGTCCCCTTATTTATTCTGGATCACTATCGGAGGCCCTATCATAATTAATACTTATAATA
Organism: Methanobacterium sp.; assembly: GCA_030017655.1. Classification (NCBI taxonomy): domain Archaea; kingdom Methanobacteriati; phylum Methanobacteriota; class Methanobacteria; order Methanobacteriales; family Methanobacteriaceae; genus Methanobacterium; species Methanobacterium sp. The sequence goes on from JASEIM010000040.1 coordinate 4,555, forward strand.
AAAGTGTTTTATCTCCAATTTTGTTTATAATTAGTTTTTATGCTCTTTTAGTGAGTTCAAAAATAGTTCTGGCTTATGCCGCCGGGAAATCAAGAGATTTCATAAAGGGCATGACTTATATTTGGATAATGCGAGTTCTTGGGGTTGTTCTTGTGATATTTGCATTTTATTTCCTAAATCAGGGTATTCAACTCTTACTGGGATAAAATATTGAATTATAATAATTAAAAATAAGTCAAAAAAGTTTTAGATGTGAATATTGAAGGTTAAGGCAATTCTAATCGCCTCCTCCTCCGTCATCACCTCCATCGAATCCATCCCCATCAAATAAATCCCATAATCCGCCTTCAGAGCCTCCATCGAATCCTTCATCAGAAAATCCGTCAAATCCAGAGTCGCCGGCATCTATTGAATCAAATACATCGAATATATCAAAATCTGAAAATATGTCACCAATGTTATCGATGTCGACATTTTCTGAGCCAGATATAAATGCAGAATACCATAAACATTCAAAAAAATCGTCCAGATCAGGAATTTTTTTATGTGATTTTTTATGTGAAAACAATGCCCCAATCCTTTTATGATTATTCTTAAACCAGTTAAAGTTGCGTTTATCTGTTAAAAATATATTTGAACCGCCGATTAACAGATACGTTTTTGCTTTTTCCGGATCTGTTTCTATCCAGTTTTCCAGATTTTTCCCATAACTTTTTAATTGTTTAATTATTTTCTGCGATTCTAATCCTTTATCGCTTAATGTACATTTTTTTCGTAAAAAACTCTTTTTTATGGTAAAAAACCCGTCTGAATACAATGGTTTGAGCAGTCTTTTATTCACATAATCATACCGAACTGCATTACGATAAACTCGCCCTTGAAGCGTTTGAAATCTCTTTTTATCCGTTATAGGAGGTAAATATTTTTTGAATACTTCTTCATGAGGTTTAAGAGGCATGTTGAAGTTTTTTCCCTCTTCCAGGTAAATTTTCTTAACTTTTTTGTTACCTTCCTCAATTTCCTGAACCTCTAATTTAAAAACATCTTTAAAAATAAGGTCCATTAAAGTCACTTTCAATAGTTCTTTTAGTGAATTCTTGCGCCCATATTTTTTATGATCCAAAATCATGAGTGATTCTGCAGGAGTTAAATCCAGTGAAACTTTTTTAGCTGGATTATTTCCAGAAATATTTGCCTTTAAATCAGGTATTTTTTTATCCTGAACTTTTGAACCTAATTTCCATGATTTAGGCGTTTCTAAACGGGACCCGCAATTTTCGCAAAAATTTGCAATCTCAACATTCTCTTTACCGCATTCTGGACAAAAATTGGAGAGATGTTTTAATCTTTCTCCGCATACTTCACAGAAATTTGAATTTTCTTTATTACCTGTTCCACATTGAGGACATCTGATCAATTCCTTCACACCCCGATTTTGGATTAAATCCTATATTTTTTCCTCAAATTTCTCTATAAACTATCAATATTTATTAGTTTTGTTTCTCTGGAAATTATCATAATCACTATATCATGATTGTGGGTGTTGGTATAACTGAAATTTAAAACAAATCTTTAAATATGATTTCACATATAGTTATTTCGATACTTATCGAATCGTGAAATTCAGGTGCATTCAATGGATACAAAAAAAATGGCAAAAGTTTTCAAAGCGCTTTCAAATCCCAATAGGTTAGAACTATACCTGCAAATTGTTAAAGCACATGAAACCTGTTATGAGGCAAACTGCGGATGTTTTATCAGTGATATCGCTAAATCCTTAAATATTGGAGCCCCCACCATCTCTCATCACCTTAAAGAACTGGCAAATGCTGAATTAATCTTTACTGAAAGAAAAGGCAAATTCGTCGTTGCAAGAGTTAATGAAGAAATGGTTAATGAAGTTAATGAACTTTTAAAGCTGCATCAAAGTGAATAATATTTTTTAAATATACAATTCGAAAGTTGTCAAATTAATAAATCCCTCAAACGCGCAGCGTTTGGGGCGCCGAAAATCTCTCAAAAATTCTACGAATTTTTGGAGCACGAAAAACTTTTTTTTTCGTAAGCATTGATTTTCGAGCGTATGAATGAAGAGGAAGTAAAATGAAAACTGCGATAATTTACAAGTCCGTACACCGCGGTAACACTAAAAAAATTGCTGAAGCTATTGCAAAGCCCCTTAATGCTGATCTATTTGATTTAAAAGACTTTAGCAAGGACATTATTAAAAAATATGATTTAATTGGATTCGGTTCTGGAATATATTACTACCGACCTCATAAAAAGCTAAGAAAGTTTGTTGAAGAGTTAGATAATGTGGAAGACAAAAAAGCCTTTGTATTTTCAACCAGTGGCGATGGAAGATCCATGGGATGGTTAGAAAAGAAATTATCAAGTAAAGGTTTCAATGTCTTAGATGAATTTTATTGTAAAGGCTTTGATACATTTGGACCTTATAAGCTTGTGGGAGGGATGAATAAAGGAAAACCAGATGAAAAGGACCTTAAAAATGCAATGAAATTTGCAGATAATTTGAAAATATAGTAAAAATGGTGGAAAAATGGAAAAAAATAAACTATACGAAACAATATTTAAGCGAAAATCCATCAGGAATTACGATCTTACACCACTTGATCAAAACACGTTAACAGAGATTAAGAATCATTTAAACGCCTTAGAATCTCTTTATAAGGATATTAAAACTGAATTTAAGATCATAGGAACAGATGATGTAAAAAGAAGGATAATGAAAAAATCACCACATTACATTGCTGTATTTTCTGAAAATAAAGAAGGATATTTGACTAATGCTGGATTTATGCTGCAACAAATGGATCTATATCTTTCTGCAAAGGGAATAGGTACATGCTGGCAGGGAATTCCTCAACCCAAAAAGGAAGTTTTGGAAAGTTCGGATCTTGAATTTGTCATTTTAATAGCTTTTGGAAAGGCTAATGAGCCATTGCATCGAAAAGGTATCGCAGAATTTAAGAGAAAATCTTTAAAAGAGATAAGCAATGTTCATGGTGCTGATGAGCTGATGGAAGCTGTTCGTCTCGCTCCATCTGCAAGTAATAACCAGCCCTGGTTTTTTACGGGTGATGAAAACATAATTCATGTTTATGCAATTAAGCCCGGTTTTATAAGGGGACTTCTAGCCAAAAGATACATTCCAATTGATGTTGGTATTGCATTTTACCATCTGAAGCTTGCTGCAGAAAATTACGGCAGAAAAACTGAAATTATGTTTGATAAAACCGCGCCAGATTATTCCAGCAAAGGATACGAGTATATTACAAGTTTAAGGCTTAAATGAAAAATTGAATATTAATTTGATTTTTTCAATTTATTTAATAAGGATTTAAGCCCTTATTATATAACAATTTAACTTTTTATATCATTAGAACGTAATAATTAGTTTATTAAGCATATATATCTTTAAACACCTTCTAAAAATCCAGACAGAATTTAAGAGAACTAAATCATTTATTAGCATTGAAAATATTAAAAAATTGATATGATATGCTAGAATCCCTAATCCAATAATATTAAATAATTTTGGAATAAATATATTATTATCTATTTTTTAACTTTCAGGGAGAATTATATGGATTTGAAGGATGTTAGTGGCTTCAGAGCGAACATTAGGGCATCTTCAGAAATTCTAAGTATTTTTATAATTATAATTGGCATTATGATTCTCCTTGGGTGGGCATTCGATATTCCAATCCTTAAAAGCCCCAGCCCTGCCTTTTCCACAATTAAGTCCAATGTTGCATTATGTTTTATATTAATAGGGGTTTCTTTATGGTTACAGCAAACAAAAAGGGTTAATAACCGTAAAAGGTCTATTGCACAGATATTGGCATTTATGGTGTTATTAATTGGATTACTTACCATTATACAGGATCTGTTTAACCTTAATTTCGGTATAGATCAAATTTTATTCAAAGAAGCTCCAGGAGCACTTAATACATATTCACCAAACAGAATGGCCTTTATTGCAGCGATTGAATTAATAATAACCAGTACTGCACTTTTAATTTTGGATAAAAAAATCCGAGAATATGTTCCTGCACAGTATTTAATGCTCTTACAGGGCTTATTGGCTTTAATGATCCTTTTAGGTTATTTATATGGCGTTTCAGAATTTTACAGGGTGTATTATTATACTGGAACTGCAATTTATGCAGGGATAGGTTTTTTGCTGATATTTTTTGCTGTTCTTGCTGCACATCCAGATAAGGGATTTATGAAAGTATTTATAAGTGCAGAATATGGAAGCATTTTTGGACGAAGAATTATGCTTGCATTGATAATTATTCTTATAGTTTTTGGATGGTTGCGGATTATAGGAGAAAATATGGGTTATTATGATACTGCTTTTGGAACTAGATTGTACACCCTTTCAATACTGATTATTTTAATTATCTTAGTCTGGAACAGCATGATATCTCTTAATAAAGCAGATAGAGAACGTCGAACAGCAAATCAAGAGCTGAGGAAAAATTTAGATGAACTAAAACGTTCCAATAAAGAATTGGAGAGTTTTGCTTATATTACCAG
>JASEIM010000041.1 GCA_030017655.1 Methanobacterium sp.
ATTTTTTCAATGTTATTTCCATGTGCATGAACTACCAAAATAGCTCCTTCTTTATTTGCTTTGATAATATTATCCATATCACCATCTAAATCTGTAACGATGATATCGGGGATTGTATTTTCTTCTAAAAGAGCTGTAGTTGCTCCATCTGCAGCAATTAAGGTAAAATCACTTAAATTTAATTTTTTTAATTCTTTTATATTTCTTTTTATAGATGGTCCTGCGCCAAAAACAATTACTTTATTCTTTATCTTTATTTCATTTTTATTCAGACCATTATGGTTTTTTAATAAATTATTTAATAATTTTGCAGACTTTTCATCCTCATTCTGGCTGAAACCGAACTCATCCAATATTTCTTTATACCATGAAAACCATATATCCAAATTCATATAAAAGAGATATATCATACCAGATATAAGTAAAGTTGTTTTGCTAATTACTTAAATTGGAAGTTGAGTAACTCAGTTTCCCAACTACCAAAATTAAGATTGGAGGATTAAAAATGGAGGAAACCCTGTTAATGATACCAGGACCTACAAGAGTAGCTCCTAGAGTACTAAAAGCCCTGTCAGAGGCAATAATAAACCATAGAAGTGCTGAATTTGCTGAAATTTTAACTGAAACAAATGAAATGATGTCAGAAATTTTCCAGACAGATAATCAATCCTATACCATAACCGGTTCTGGAACAGCAGCCATGGAGGCAGCTGTAGGAAATATCCTAAACAAAGGAGATAAAATTTTAAATATCGTAGGTGGAAAATTCGGTGAAAGGTTTATGCAAATAGCAAAAACCAATGGAGGATCCCCTATAGAACTCAAAGTAGAATGGGGAACTGCAGTAAACCCAGAAGATGTCAAAAACATTTTAGATGAAAACGAAGACATTAAAGCTGTTACAATAGTTCATAATGAAACTTCAACAGGAGTTGCAAATCCTATTGAAGAAGTTGGAAATGTTCTTAAGGATTATGATGCATTATACGTTGTTGATACTGTTTCATCCCTTGGAGGAGATGATGTAGCAGTAGATGATTATAATATTGATATTTGTGTTACTGGTTCACAGAAATGCCTTGCAGCACCGCCAGGAATGGCTGCAATTACAGTAAGTGATGATGCATGGAATCTGATTGATAAAGTACAATCTAGTTCATATTATCTTGATATAAGGAAATATAAAAAGTATGGAAACAATAAACCATCTGAAACTCCATTTACTCCATCTGTTTCATTAATGTATGCCATGAAAGAAGCATTAAACGTGGTTATGGAAGAAGGGCTTGAAAGCAGGATAAAAAGACATAAATTAGCTGCAGAAGCAACAAAAAATGGTATAAAAGCCATTGGTCTTGAATTATTTGCTCAAGAAGAAGTTTCATCTGCAACCGTAACAGCCATTAAAATGCCTGAAGGCGTAACTGATAAAGACATGAGAGGCACAATGAGAGATAAATATGGAATAGTGCTTGCTGGTGGTCAGGATCATCTAAAAGGTAACGTATTCAGAATAGGTCATATGGGTAACGTTACTTATAAGGATATTGTAACAACAATTTCTGCACTTGAAATGACTTTAAAAGGCCTTGGATTTGATGTTGAATTAGGAAAAGGAGTTGGAGCGGTAGCAGATACTTATCTAACTTCAAAACACCTCTAATTCTTCTTATTTTATATTTCAAAAGCTTTTATTAAATGAATTATCTACCCACATCTTTAATCATTGCACCCACAGTTTTAATAAGTACAAACCCATCTATCCATGCTTGTCGAATAATGTAGCTTGGGCGTAGATAAAAATCTCTAAACGCTTTTTTTTGTAAATTTTTAAGCTCTTCCAATGAACAATCGACTGTTTCTAAAACTGGACTCAGCAAAGTATATTTTGACCAGTCGTTAACCTTTATAAGGTTCTGTTTAGAAGCTTTAATGTAAAAATCAGTTCCAGGATAAGGAGTGGCGAGTGAAAATACTGCATAGGAAGGGTTAAGGCTTTTAACAAAATTTATTGTTTTCTCTATACTTTGCCGGGTGTCTCCAGGCATTCCAAGCACTGCAGATGCAATTGTTCTGACATCAAGTTCTCTGGTAAGTTCAAAAGTCCTTCTTATTCTATCCAGGGTGATTCTTTTGTTTAATTTATCTAAATGTTGCTGATCTGCAGATTCTACGCCTAGAAAGACAGTTATACATCCTGAATCTTTCATTTTCTGGAGAAGTTTCTTGGATAAGGTATCTACCCTTGCTGTACATCCCCAATAAAAATCAAGATCCCTTTCCTTAATTTCATCGCATACCTCTTCCACTCTTTTTCTGTTCATTGTAAATGTATCATCCATGAATGCTATCATTTCAGAATCATGCACATCTATTAGATGTTCCATTTCATCAACAATATTATCTGCTGATCTCATCCTCAATTTATGGCCATGCATCGCTGATGATGAACAGAACGAGCATCTATGAGGGCATCCTCTTCCCGATATCATTGTTCCGGTTGAAAGTTTCATGTTTAGAATTTTATATTTGTCCATAGGGAGTAAATGTCTTGCAGGGAATGGTATTTCATCTAAATCTTCTATAATTGGCCTTGGGGGAGTTTTAAATTTTCTGGTGACTATGCCTTTAACTTTACTTAAGTCCCCTCCCTTTTCAATGGTTTCAACAAGTTCAAGCATGGTGTACTCGCCTTCACCATAAATTATAATATCAATAAAATCATTTTTTAAGAGTTCATTATACGTAAATGTTGGATGATATCCTCCTAAAACCACATAAGCCTTGGGACATGTTTTTTTTGCAATTTCAGCTGTTTTAAGTCCCTGAATAATTGTAGGCGTTAATGCAGTAACCCCTATAACATCTGGTGAATACTTAGAAATTTCATTTTCCAGTTCTTCCCAGCTCATTTCAAGGGCAGAACCATCTATTATTTTGACTTCAATCCCTCTTTTTTCAAGTACTGCTGCTATATATGAAATTCCTAAAGGAGGAGCTACAAGACCTATGAACTTATATTTGGAAGCAGTGTCTGGAGGGTTTATCAATAAAACCTTCATATAATCACCTTTGAAATAAATTTTCAAATTATTTAGGGTTTATTTTGGGTAAAATTATTCCTTCTTCTTTATCAACCATTATATCTATTAAATATGGTTCTTTCAACTTTAAAGCATTTTCTACTGCTTTAAATATTTTATCTGGTGAATCTATTCTTTCTGCTTTAATTCCATATGCCTTCGCAATTTCAACAAAGTCTGGATTTTCAAGTTCAACCTCAAATCGTTTTCTATATTGCATATCCTGCCACTGTTTTATTATCCCCAGACAGCAGTTATTTATGATACAGATTAATATGGGGATATTCTCCTGGGAAATTACTGCAAGTTCTTGCATTGTCATCTGGAATCCTCCATCTCCCGTAACTAAAACAACATTTTCTTCAGGTTCTGCCAGTGCAGCACCAATCGCAGCAGGCAATCCATAACCCATAGGCCCAAATCCACCTGAAAATATTAATGAAGATGGTCTTTTAATCTTTTTAAGTAATGTAACCCATGTTGTATGTGTTCCAGCATCACTTACAGTTATTGAATCCTCTGATGCATCCAGAATGTCCTTTATAGCTCTTTGAGGTTTAATTGGAATGTTATTATAATCTGTTTTAATATTATATGTTCTTTTATAGCTTTCAAGCTCTGAAAGCCATTTACGCGTGCTTATGATTTTAATATCAGATAAACAGTCTAAAAATTCTGATACATCTGCCCGGATTCTTATATCTCCACTTAAAACGCTTTTATCAAGATTTACATGAATAATACGTTCTTTTCCAATACCTATCTCTGTTCTTTCTGAAAATCTGCAGCCCAATGCAATTAAAAGGTCGCAGTTATTACCTGCAAAATTAGCGGCTGTTGTACCTCTAAGTCCAATCATTCCAAGGCAAAGCGGATGATCTTCAGGCAAAACTCCCCTTGCAGAATATGTTGTTGTAACAGGAATGCTGTATTTTTCCGCAAAAACTTTTAATTTATCTACTGCATGCCCCCATATAATTCCAGTTCCTGCAAGAATAAGTGGCCTTTTAGAGTCCTCTATTAATTTAACTGCATCATTAATTTCATTTAAAGGAACATTATTGGGATAACTTATTTTTTCATCGACCCAGTACATATTTACATCTTCGTTTAAAACATCTTTTGGAAAATTCAAATGTACCGGCCCTGTTTTATCATGGGTAATTGAAACAATTGCCTCTTTTAATTTCAAAATACCATCTTCCGGATCTTTAATGTTAAATGAGTTTAACGTGATTGGATTAAATATTCCCTGAACATCAACATCCTGAAATACATTCTGCCCTTTTTGATCTCTTTCCACATCCCCCGTAATAACAACCATTGGAATTGAGTCTTTAAATGCCGTTCCAACCCCCATGACCAAATTCAACGCTCCCGGACCGGCAGTTGCAGTACAAACCCCGAAATTACCGGAAACTCTTGCATATCCATCAGCTGCATGAGCCGCTCCCTGTTCATGGCGCATCAACACATGTTTAATATTAGAACTTCGTAATGCATCATAAAACGGCAAAATTTGCTCACCCGGATGTCCAAAAATGAATTTGACACCATTCTGTTCCAGAACCTGTACCAGAGCATCCGCACATCTTACGGTAATATTTGATGAATCCATTGATAAGTATATGATCTTTAATTTTATTAAAGCTAACCCATTTCAAGAAATTCAAATATTCTTATTGTATTAATGCAATTTACCTACTTTTTAGGTATTTCTTACTATTTAAATTGCAAATACTATTAAAAAAATTGATTCAACTGTTAATAAATATTCTAAGAGATATATCATTTAGTTTTCTCATTAATATAACAAATCAGATAAAAATATAAAGAACTTCCCCCCAATAATTTTAAAAACAGGCTAATATAATAATAAAGTATATTTTAAATTACTAAAATCTTACGAAGTTGATTTTTTTTATCATATCAGGTGTTAAATTGATAGAATTACAAAAAAAAAGAATAATAGCTAATTATTCAAAGATAACAAGATATTTAAGAGTTAACGAAGAACATAGTATACTAAATCTCCATGCTTTAATCGCTATAATGGGAAGTATAAGTGTATTACTTATTTTAGAAGGAGGAGAAGAATCATTAGGCCTTGCATTACATTCTCTATTAGTGCTTATAGAAAAAACATGCGTAATTATTGTTATTGCTTATATTGTCTCACGTATTAAATATTTTCAGGAAATACTTGATGGTAAATTCACCTTTAAAAATCAATTTATTATAATCTTAATTTTTGGAGTAATTTCCATTTTTGGTTCCTATTCTGGAGTAGATGTCTTTGGTGCAGTGGCAAATGTCAGAGATCTTGGTCCTATGATTGCAGGTTTAATTGGTGGGCCAATAGCGGGTTTAGGAGCGGGACTTATTGGAGGACTTTATAGATACTTCTTTATTGGGGGTCCAACCACATTATCATGTTCAATTGCTACAATTCTTGCAGGATTATTTGCAGGAATTATATTTTTAGCAAATGGACGTAAATTTATTGGAATTTTCGGTGCAGTGGTCTTTGCAGTTTTAATAGAAATGTTTCATATGCTATTAGCGCTTCTTATTGTAAAACCATATTCATTAGCATTTTCAATCGTTGAAGAACTTAGTATTCCCATGATTCTTGCAAATACTCTGGGCATACTCGTTTTCTCATTTATAATATCAAACCAGTTAAGAGAGCATAAAACTGCTAAAGAAAGAGATATGTACTTTGACGAGCTTGAAAGGAAAAAAAATGAATTAAAAGTTGCACAAAAGATCCAGCAGACATTTTTACCAGATTCAATCCCACATTTAAAAGATTTTGACGTTGCTGCTATTAACATTCCTGCAAAAGAAGTTGGAGGGGATTTTTATGATTTTATCCCAATTACAGAAGATAAAATGGGTATTGCAATTGCAAATGTTTCTGAAAAAGGAGTTCCAGCCGCTCTTTTAATGGCATTATCCAAGACAATAGTTCAAACAAAAGCAATGAAGACCAATCAAGTTTCTGATGTAATGGAATATCTAAATAAGTTAGTAATTATTGAAGCAGAATCTGGAATCGATTTATCACTATTTTATGCAGTATTAGACATGAAGAATAAAAATTTAAGTTATATTAATGCCGGGCATGAATCTCCTTTAGTTTTCAAAAAAAATACTGGAAATATTATAGAACTTGCAAATGAGAATTTTAAATTAGGTAAACTAATTAATATAGACTTTAAAGAGAAAAAAATAAGTTTAAACCCCGGAGATACCATAATTTTTTATACTGACGGCATTGTCGATGCTTTAAATGAAGAAGAACCTTTTGGAATTGAAAAGCTTAAACTGCTTATTAAAGAAAGCCATAATTTGCCCTCAGAAAATATAGTCTTAAAAATAAAGCAAGAAATTTCATCTTTCAGTAAAGATAATCCTCAATTTGATGATATGACTTTAGTGGTCTTGAAAGTTAATTAAACAATTTAATTTTTATAAAAAGCCCCTAATTATTCCATTGAACGGAATTACCTATTTGTAAAGTTAGAATCAGTAAATTCTCTTATTTTTTTTAAATTAAGCAAAAATCTGATAATAACTAATATTTTAAACGAAAAAAATTTAAGATTTTAAAATTAAAAAATAATATAATTATTTGTATTGAATATAACTGGCATTTAGATTTAAAAATCTTGAGGGGGATAAAATGTCAAAGGATTTAGAATCCCTGCTTAAAGAAGAAAGAGTATTTAAACCTGCATCAAAAATTGTAGAAAATAGCAACATAAAAAAATGGATGGACATCCAAAATATAGAAAATTACGAAGAACTGCTTGAAAAAGCTGAAAATAATCCTGAATGGTTCTGGGATGAGATTGCAAAGGAACTTGAATGGTTTAATTCATATAAAGGTGTATTAAAATGGAATCCGCCATATGCAGAGTGGTTTTTAGATGGAAAATTCAATATAGTGCATAATGCTTTAGATAGACATATTGAAGGAAACAATAAGGATAAAATAGCTTATATATGGGAAGGAGAAGGCGGAGAAACAAAAAAATTAACTTTTTATGATCTCTGGAGAGAAGTAAATAAATTTGCTAATGCCCTTAAAGAGTTAGGCGTAGAAAAAGGGGATACTGTAAGCATTTATTTACCCATGATACCCGAACTTCCAGTGGCAATGCTTGCCTGCGCTAAAATTGGTGCTATTCACTCAGTTGTCTTCTCTGGATTCTGGGCAAAGGCATTTCAGGAAAGGATCAATGATTCAGAATCTAAAATTGCTATAACTACAGATGGATTCACAAGAAGGGGAAAAATGATACCTCTTAAAGAGAATGTTGATGATATACTTGATAAAACTCCTTCTGTTAAAAATCTTATTGTAGTAAAGCATGCTGGTCTTGATATTGAAATGCAAGATGGTAGGGATCTATGGTGGCATGAAATCACTGCAGATATGGATGAAACATGCGATACTGAGGTTATGGATTCTGAAGACCCGTTATTTATATTATATACTTCCGGAACTACAGGAAAACCTAAAGGAGTTGTTCATGTCCATGGCGGATACGCTGTTGGTGTTTATGCAACTTTAAAATTCGTTTTTGACCTGAAAGATGATGATATATGGTGGTGTGCTGCTGATATTGGATGGATTACAGGACACAGTTATATAGTCTACGCTCCCCTTTTACTTGGAGTAACATCCATCATCTATGAAGGTACCCCAGATTATCCGGATCCTGGAAGATTATGGAAGATGGTAGAGGACTATAAGGTTACTGTTTTCTATACAGCCCCCACCACGGTGAGAATGTTCATGAAATTCGGGGAGAAATGGCCCGATAAATATGATTTAAGCTCTTTAAGACTTCTGGGTTCTGTTGGTGAACCAATTAATCCAGAAGCATGGGTATGGTATTATAAATACATTGGAGGCGGGAAATGCCCGATAATGGATACATGGTGGCAGACTGAGACTGGAATGCACCTAATAACTCCTTTACCTGTATCTGACCTTAAACCCGGCTCTGCAGTGAAGCCATTTCCAACAGTTAAGGCAGATATCTATGATGAGGATGGTAATTCCTTAAAAGATAAAGGCGGTCACCTTGTAATTAAATCACCATGGCCTTCAATGTTCAGGACTTTATATAAGGATCCACAGCGTTACATTGATGCTTACTGGAGTAAATTCGAGAATGTTTATCTAAGTGGAGATGTTGGAAGAATTGACGATGAAGGTTATTTCTGGATTCAGGGACGGGAAGATGACGTTTTAAATGTGGCCGGGCATAGAATAAGCACTGCTGAAGTTGAATCTGCCCTTGTAAGTTCTGAAGGTGTGGCAGAAGCTGCTGTAGTTGGAAAACCTGACCCTATAAAGGGTGAAGAAATAGCTGCATTTGTTGTACTGAAAGAAGGTAATAAACCAGGCGAAGATTTTAGAAACGAACTTAAACATCATGTAAGAGTTGAAATAGGTCCCATAGCTACTCCGACCTATCTGAATTTTGTTGATGATCTTCCTAAAACAAGATCAGGGAAAATAATGAGAAGGGTAATAAAAGCAAAGGTAAAAGGAGAGGATGTTGGGGATATAAGTACTCTTGCAAATCCTGAAGCGGTTGATGGGCTTGATAGAGCTATTTAATTTATAAATCAACCCTCAGATTCCTGATAGGATCCATTATACTCTCCAGACCCAGTAACATCAAAAACAACGGCCTGAGCAATCCTTTCCCCTTTTTTAAT
>JASEIM010000042.1:2500-8816 GCA_030017655.1 Methanobacterium sp.
TCATATCCTCCTGCAAGCATCACTGTTGGAACAAACCAGATTAAAACAGAGAAAATTAAAACAATTGATGCATTCATTATTCTCTTCAGGTTTAAATTATTGTAAAAAAGGCAGAATAACCATAGTGGTAACATCAATATCACAAGATCTTGCCTGAATCCTCCCGATAAACCCAAAGCCAGTATGGATGGATAAAAGTATTTTTCATTACCTTGAAAGACATGATAAGATAAATAAACAATCAGTGTTGCAAAGAAGGCCTCACTTAAATATATTGTAGCTATTTCTCCATAGAACCAGAATAAAGGATTAAATATTAGCAGTATTGATGCATTAATGGCAATTATTCGAGAAAACATTTGTTTAACTAAAAAATAGATTAAAATCACAGTTAAAATACTGAAAATGATGCTTATAAATATCATTGTGTTGTTAGCATCGTTAAAAATTATGTTAATCACTCTTCCGAGCCATACAAAAAATATGTAACCAGGAGGATGTGGTTGGTGGTGTATGATATCAAATTTTTCAAATGCTAAGGCGTAGTTCACTGAATCCCATTCATATAGGAATTTGCTTACAAAAGGAAGCCTGGTTAGAACCACTATTGTACATAATACTGTGGTAATTATAATGTCCAATTTTCTTGAATTAATTGAACTTAGATATTTGAGCTTATTCCCCATCTAAATGCTCCTGGAATTTAGATTATTCTTTGGAATAGACTCTCGTTGATAAATAGAGAAGAAAGAATTCATTAATATTAATTTGTATTACATCTAATTTAATTGTTATTATATGATATTTGGGGCAAATAGTTGGATTCAAGTTAATAGATGATAGTAAAAGATTAATTCTGATCCATTAATATTTCATTAATTTGAAGATAATCACTTGAATCTGGAGCTATTTTATACCTTTTTGAATATTTTTCAATATGCTTATCCAGTGCTTCAAAAATCTTCTGGTTCCCTTCATATTCATAGGAATTAAGGGATTCTCTATATATGTTAAGGTGTGATAAAAATCTTTTAATTGTTTTCTCATCTATTTCTTCATGGAATTCTCCATATCCTAACTTTTCAAGGTATAATCCATTAACAATTTGTTCAAATTGTTTTTTTACTGGAATGCTCAATACAGGTTTTCCAAGATAAATTGCTTCGCTTATTAATGTGAATCCTCCATTGGATATTACAGCCTTGGCCGATTCAAAATCCTTAAAGAATCCTTCTTCACTGAATTTCTTAAATTGGAGATTATCTTCTGTTTTTTCCATATCAAATCCATATATAACAAAGTTTTCATCAATATTTTTAAGATATTCAATAATTTCATGATTAGAGTCGCTTGTTTGATAAACAAGTACATTATTACCATTATATGGTTTTAAATTTAATATTTCATCTCTCAACACTGGGGGGAACAATGAAACATTTTTTTGCTTTACTGGAGGATAGAAGTAAGTCGTAATTAGGTATTCTTTAGGTTTAACAATAAAAGAGTGAATTACTCCTTTAGCCGCGATTTTTTCAATTAAATATTCTTCAGGAACTTCAATTTCACACTGGGTGATAACGTGGATATTATCCAGACTAATTAAAGGAATCCGCATGAACTTACTTAAAAGGCTTGAATAAGCTTCAAAATCAGATATTATAATATTGGGCTTAAATGCTTTTGCAATATTATAAAGCATCCTGAAATTATCTGTAAAATCTCTTGGGAGATTTTTCATCCCAACAAGGAATGTATCTATATATTTTGCAGAATTTTCTTTATATACTGTGTTAAAACCATGGATGCGATATACATTATCAAATTTTTTGGATAGATAATCAAATGCTCTGTCGCTTGCAAATATAATGACCTTATTACCCTTATTAAGTAAATGATCTATGATTACAGAACTTCTAATTGCATGTCCCATGCCTTCGCCGCATACTGAGTAAATTATTCTTTTTTCTTCGGTTTCAGAGTAGCCAAATGTATAATTCAGCTGTTCAGCAGTAATTTTTTTCCCTAAGAAATCGTATAATGTGCTTTTCGTATATTTACGGCCCAGATCTTTTATTCCTTCTTTTTCAAGCCTTCTTGTAGAAACAAGGAGTTTTGGTTTCCTTAAAACCCGAAAATTACCCATTTTACCAATTCTGTAGATGTAATCGCTGTCTTCTCCAAAATCAAGGGATTCATCAAAGCCTCCAACAGTTTCATGAAAGGATTTTTTCGTTAAAATCCCGTAGCAGCCTGCTCCATGGGGTCTTATGGATTCTACGCTCTTCATGAAAAAATTAGCTAAATCATGTAATATTTTATCGGTTTTACTGTTACTGATTGGTTCAATCTGAGTTATGGCAATATCAAGATTCTTTTCATCGAATTCTGTTATTGCAGATTCAAGATAATCTTCTGTTAATACTGCATCAGCATCTAAAAATAGTAAATATTCGCCGGATGCAATTTTTGCACCATTATTTCTTCCCGTACCAGGCAGTCCACCATCAATAATTTTGCAACCGAAGGATTCAGCTATTTTTCTTGTATTATCCGTTGATTTAGCATCAGCTACTATAATCTCATAATCAGTAAATGATTGACTTTTTATACTTTCAAGTAACTTTTGAAGATACTTTTCTTCATTGTAGGTTGGTATAATTATACTAAGCTTCACAAGCCTAATTTATTGATTTTTTACTATTAAAAGTTACTTTTTAATTAATATTTCATAAATTAGTAATATTGGTTTTAAGCAGTATTAAAAGAACAATAGTGCTGTTTATGTTTTATAACGTTTCCGTTTATTTTTTATATTTTTATTGCATAAATTTGCCTTTAATATCACTGTTTGAATGATTGATAATTTTTAATTATAAGTTTAGCCTAAAAACTATTTTTTTTAATAAAATTGAGGTCTATTATGGGTTTTAATGATAAATTAATCCTTTATTTTAAGCCTAATTGCGTAACTAACCATCTGATCCGGTCTTTATATGCTTCTTCATTAATATAATGGTTACTTTCATACCATTTAATAGATTTAGAGGTGCTTCCAGCATTATAAAAGTCCATAAATTTTTCTTTTGAATAAAATGTATCCTGGATCCCAAAAAAGAGGTTTGAAGGAGATGCATGACTAATATAATGAACAGGATCAATGGGATACATAGTTTTTTTGAATTTTTTAAGTGTTTCCACTTTCAGATCAGGAATATTCATCAATGCTACATCAGTAAAGCTCCCAACACCCGCCATCAGCACATAAGCATCAATCCTTTCTTCTAATCCTGATAATATCCCTCCAAAAAGAGCTCCAAAACTATGGCCCACAAAACCAACTCTTTTGATGTTCTTATCATTTAGAGACATTATCAAATCAAGGGCACGCCTGAGATCAACAGCAGTCTTAATTAGATAGTTGTAATATTTCTCCGGCTGTTCAACACCTTCCATTGCTATTTTTATAAATTTCTGGGGATTTGCCCAGGGAGATTCAATTAAAATAGAAACTACATTCTTTCCAGCTAGTTCTATGGCATCTTTTAAAAAGGCTGATCGATTTCCAGGAGCAGGATACACAAAAATTACCCCTGCTTCTGATGTATCTCCTGAATCAACTAAATAAGCATTAACCTTTTCTTTTAAACCAATAAAACTGATATCACGAATAATAATATTGTTTTTATATTTCACTGTATTTTCTTGGAAGTTAAAGGGTAAATCTTTATCATAGGAAAAGAGTTGTACCAGACTATTAAAAGATTCAGAGTAATTTTTGATTTCATTTTTTAACCCTTTTAAGAATTTTATCACTGACAATTAGGAATTACAATGGTTTAACATTCTGAAATTGTTCCCTTTTGTATTTTTTAACAGATTTATCCTAAATTCAGAATTTCTCGAGTATCTGTCCATAAATATCCTTCAATTTTCCATCTGATTTTTCATAAATCATTCTGAGAATCAATTCCGGAGTACTCTTTGCTAAATAATTCATTCGGGGTGTTCTATCAACAAGCAGGTTGTAATTTTCATCAAGACCTTTAGCTTCAATTCCATCCACCCTAACTTCAGTGTATTTCATTATTTCTCGAGCCATGTGAGTTACAATGACGGCATATGAATCAGAACCTTTGAGAATATCTATAAAGCTTGCAATAATTTTAACTGCCGCTTCAAGTTCAGTAATCGCTTCTAATTCGTCTAATAATACTAATTTAGTAGTATCTGTAATTACAACAGGCATGAATGTGTTAAGGAAAGATTCAAATGCACCAGCATCCAGTGATCTTTGCTTCGAGAAGAAATATATTTCATCTACAAGCTTAACTGTAGCTTCTTCTGCACAAACAGGAAGTCCCATCTGTGTCATTATTGAAATCTGGGCAAGTGTCTCAAGTAATGTTGTTTTACCTCCGCTGTTTGCTCCAGTTAATAGCGCAACATTTTCAGGGATTTGAAGAGAATAATCTATTTTTTGAATATTATTTCCTTCTTCTAATGCTAAGTTAAGGTGTATTCCACCATTAAAATTGAATTCGTTACCTATTTGTGGGGGATTCAAATCGTAGTAATATGCGAAACATCCAAGTGCAAACTCATAATCAAATTCGAGAATTTCCTGTATTTCTTCTTCAGCCTTTTCTCTTAGATTTGAAAGTCTGGAAGCAGCTTTTACTTTTTTATCAAAGGTATTCAGGTGCTGGGCTGCGATCTGCTGTCTTTTTACCCTTTCAAGCTCATGATCATCTATTTCGACTGGGTATTTTTGTATGAAGGGGTCAAATGAACAGCCTGTGCGTTCTTTAATCTCTTCTTTAGCTTCCTTAATAACTTCGTCAAATATGTTTTGAATTTTTGCGGGCATGCCCTCATTCATCAATGCTAAAACTTCGTCTCCTTTAAGATCTACCTGTTTAATACTATCTTTAAGCTTTTTATCTGCCTTTTTTTTCGCATCTTCCACTGCAGCATCAAAAATGCTTTCGTCAACTCTGGATGATTCAAGAGAATCAATTATATCAATAATTTCTGGAATTACTGATTCACGTCCTAAAATTTCCTTAATTTTTAAAATATTGTATAGTAGATGGTAGTTTGCATAGAAATAAGAAAGAACAGTTTCCGGAACAATTTCATATTCTAAAGAATCTCCAGTTACCATAGCAACATTATATGCATCATCAAGCTCAATTTGACCGGTAGAAAATATATATACTACAAATTCGTAGTCTTCAAGACTTTCTACTTCTTCTGCTGTAAGAATGGTTGCATATCTGTTTAGATCCATATCCATAAGTCTATTGTAATCTTCTCTTGATTCAACAAGTATTGCTCTTGTTGGATCGTATTTTGGCTTATCGCGAGCCGAAGGATTTACTTTTTTAAGTAAGCTGCTAATTTCATCAACAGGAAGCCTGGAAACGGTTTCTTTTGCATTCATTACAAAATCCAGATTTTCTTGAATTTTTAATTTATCCATTGTAGGGCTAATTAAAAGAATTCGGTTTTTCCCATATTTGGTATTTGCATATCCTAAAATTCTTGCAATTATGTCATCATAAATTTGTACTGCTCTTCCAGTTTTTAAAAATTCTTCTTTGGGATTACCTAATGCAGCATTTATTATTTCTATTGCTTTAGACTGGCTGACACCTTCAATCTTTGAGATTCTATCAACTTCATAATTTTGAATTGCAGCGCTTAATTCTTCAGCACTTCCAAAGCTATCAATAATTTTTTTCGCTAATTTGTCACCTATACCCTTAATTTTTGTTAAATCCACTTTCTATCACCGATAAGGCAGTACTAATCGTTTATAAAGCATTCAGATGTTGTTTTGGCTTAAAATGATTATAATACTTAATGCATAAGATATTTTATTAAATATAAACAGATTTATTATTTAATCAATATATTTCCATCATAATATTTTTCAATATATAATATCATTCTGCTTAAATATAGTTTGGTAAGCTCTTGAAAAGTAATCTCAAATTAATTGATTAATATATTTTTAAAAAATTAATTTAAAAACAGGAAATTATACAATGGAATCTTATATTTTTTATATATTAATGCTTATAATCACTGGGGCAGGGATAGGATTTGCATCAGGGCTTCTTGGAGTTGGCGGAGGATTTATAATGGTTCCTATTTTATACGGGCTTATGACAACAATGGGGATAGATCCAACAATTGCCATAAGAGTTTCACTGGGCACAAGTCTTGCCGTGATACTTCCAACAGCACTAAGCGGCGCTCATGGTCATTACAGGAAAGACGCTGTTTTACTGAAACCAGCAGTTTTTTTAGC
>JASEIM010000043.1 GCA_030017655.1 Methanobacterium sp.
CCAAAAATAGTTAATGTTGGGAATGGTGGATTCATTTCTACTAATGATAATGATATTTTTAGAAAATCTAAATTTATTTTAAAATCTTTAAGGGCAAATCCTGTCACCTGCGCAGGAATAGCTGAAGAAATCAAAAATGCGCCGGAAATACTGTCAAAAACAATAGAAGCATGTAACATAATTAAAAAAGAGTTTGAATCAGCTATATATTCTGATAAAAGAGGTATAACCATTGCTTTAAAAACAGATAATCCTAAAGAAGATGGTTATGAACTTAGAAAAAAACTAAATGCAGAAGGAAGAAGTATTGTAACAACATGCCCTAGATATGATCGTGTTATGATTGATGCAGTTTGTATTGAGATTAAAAATCTTGATCCTGGATGTCTGGAAAATGAAATAATTACAGAAATTATTCAAATGATTAATGGTCTAATTGAATAATTAATCTGTGATTTATAACTAATTTTAAGATTCAAGTATCAAAAGAGAAGTTCTTTCAACCATTACATTTTCAATATTTCCTGCTGTCTTAAGTTCATTATCAGAAATTTTATAGATATTTTTTAAAGTATTTTCATCAGAATCCAGTACACTATCATCCCGTTTATTTAATAATGCCCCTAATTTATTTATTATATCTTCATCACAACCTACAGCAACTGCACATATACTCATATGGCCCACTTTTACCCCTAAAATATCAAGGGCCTTCGATATTTGTCGCTGAGCTGATGCACGCACACATATTTCAAGTCCAAGATCTTTAGCAATATTTTCATTTCTTTCAAATGCTTTAATTGCATGGACTGTAGCATGGAGTAAATGTTCACTTCCCGCTATTCCATCAGCATTTAAAAGTTGTAAAGTGCAATCTTTGCTTATTTGATTTATTTCATTCATTAAATCATTAAAATCATTTATATTATGCTTGAATCCGGCTATCTGGATATTATATTCATTGGAATCCATTTTAATTACCTATTTTAAAAATATAAATGAATTCATGCATCTTATGTTACTTAATGCGGTGAACTCCTGAAGACTTAAATTAAATAATAAATTAAGGAGTAGTTTATTGATTATAAATCTCCTTCTTTAACTTTTTTAACTTCTGAATCACTTAAAATCTTATTTACACCACTAAGATAAGCTTCTACACTTGCCATTATGATATCTGGCTGTGTACTTCTTGCAGTAACAATATTACCATTGTGTCTGAGCTTTACGATTACATCAATTAATGCATCAGCACCTCCGGTAATAGCATCTACGTGATATTCCTCAAGCTCAATATCTGCAAAATCTTTTATACTTTTTTTGACAGCCACTATAGCTGCATCTACAGGACCTATACCAATACCAGCCTCAAGTGTTTCAGTATTATCTATATTAAGTCTGATAGAGGCAGTTGGGGTAATTTTATTTCCAGATACAATTGTTAATTCTTCAAGCTCTACAACTTTTTCAGCAGATATTCCCATTACATCTTCTGCAATAGCCTGTAAATCAACATCTGTAACGCATTTACCCATATCACCGAGAGATTTTACTCTTTTAAATATCTGATCGAATTTTTCAGGTGTTACTGGTAGATCCATTTCTTCAAGCCTTTGTTTAAGGGCACTTGTACCTATATGCTTACCCATAATGAATTTACGCCTGTGACCGACAAGTTCAGGGGTTATGGGCTCATAAGTTTCTGCTTTTTTGATTACTCCATCAGCATGTATCCCTGACTCATGTGCAAAAGCATTTTCCCCAACAATAGCCTTATTCGGCTGTAAATACACACCGGTCATCCTTGCAACCATTCTTGACATTTCATAAAGCATTTCAATGTTGATATTTGTCTTTACGTCGTATAATGAGTAAAGAGCAACTACAATTTCTTCTAATGATGCGTTCCCTGCTCTTTCACCTATTCCGTTAATTGTACAGTGAACTTGGTCTGCACCTGCCCTTAATCCTGAAAGGGAATTAGCAACAGCCAGACCAAAATCATTGTGGCAATGGGCGCTTAAAGGCACTCCAAGTTTTGACAGATGCCCATAGAAATCATAAGACTTTTCAGGTGTAAGCATTCCAACAGTATCGCATGCACATATCCTTTTTGCACCTGCATCTATTCCTTCTTTAAATAATTGTGTTAGAAAATCAAGATCACTTCTTGTTGAGTCCTCTGCAGAAAGCTCAACCAGTAATCCATGATCAACAGCATATTCTGTGCTTTCAATTGCAAGATTTTTAACTTCTTCCCTTGTTTTCCTTAATTTATGTTCTATATGGAGGTCTGAAGTTGGAACAACTAAATGAACACTATCTACGCCACATTCAAGTGCAGCATCAACATCAACTATAACAGCCCTTGCAAAGCTGCATATTTCTGCATTGAGTCCCTCTGAAGTTATCTTTTTAATTCCTTCTCTTTCACCGGCTGAAGTGATGGCTGAACCAGCTTCTATTACATCTACACCGAGTTCATCAAGTTTTATTGCTATTCTGAGCTTTTCATCTGGAGTTAAAGATACTCCGGGGGTTTGTTCCCCATCTCTAAGTGTTGTATCGAATATTCTGGCCTTCAAAGGAATCCCCTTTATAATTGATTTAATTAAGATTATTTTTCAGTTCTTTTTAATACAGATATTACTCTGGTTAAACTTTTATGCATTCTTATGTCATATTGTTCTATTATTTTAAATTTTGTATGACTCACAAGTTCATGAATATCCAGATAGTGAGGGGTTGCCATGCAAATGTATCCATCTTCTTTCAGTATTTCCTGCATGGATAAAAGAGATTCTTTATAGATCCTTTTGCTTTCTATACCAGCTGTGGATGCAGAAATACCATATGGAGGATCAGTTACAATAGCATCAACTTTATATGGAAGTTTAATGTCCCTTGCATTCCCCTGAAATACTTCGTAATCCTTGATGTTGCAGTATTGAAGGTTCTTTTTTGTTCCCAAGACCATTTTTTCATCAATATCTATTCCTACAACTTTTGCTCCAATAATCCCTGCTTCAATTAAAATACCTCCCGTTCCGCAGAATGGGTCTAAAACGGTACTTCCTTTTTTAACTCTTGCTAAATTGTTCATTCCCCTTGCAAGCTTTGGGCTCATTGATCCGGGATAGAAGAATGGCCTTTTATGTGGTTTGAGTTCATAGTAATGCTTTTTTGATCTTTTAATAAGTCTTTCACAGACCAGTATCTTATTATCAAGCACAACTGTTCTTAAAAAAGTTTCAGGATTTTCAAGGTTTACCTTAGCTTTGTCTCCCAGTATTATTTTAATAATACCTCCAATTTTGATTTCCATTTCTTGTGAATTGAAATTAGGGTCTAAACCTATTCTTTTAACTCTTACAGCATAATCATTATGAATAACATTATTCCAGGGATATTTTTTGATATCCTTATTCATGCTATCGTTGGTAGTTTTAAATAGAAGTTTGCAAACTTCATGAGTGTAAGCAATCCTTTTTCCAATTGAATCAATTATTTTTGATTCTTCATCAGGGATTTTAAGTATTAATATTCCTTTATTCTGATATTTTACAGTGAATGAGGTTTTTTCAGTCTCTAAACATGCAATTATTTCTGCTGTTGGTAAAGTTTCATGTTCTCCGGATAAAATAAAAAGAATTTCCATAATTTAAACACCTTTTAAACGAGTAATTGATATTTACACTTAAATATGATAACTTAAGAAAAAAGATGTGATTAATCTATTATTTCATGGCCTATAAACCAAATATTTTACGTGACAGTAATCTGGGAAGAACCGAAAATATCAGACCGCTTTTTAACAGTTTTTTCATAAGGGGTGATTGTGAGTCAAGATCCCCATATTCTGAAACTATTTTTCCTATTTCTTTTTCTTTAAGTTTTAAAATTACAGAATCAAGATCTTCATTATCTAAAGATTTATATGTCTTCTGTACTTTAAGCTGCATTTTAAGCTCATTTTTATACATCTTTCTGTATTTTTTTTGATAATTCATTAAAATGCTAATATTATTCAGGTTAATGGCTTCATATACAACTTCAGCTGCTATTTTTGCACAAATAAATCCCATAACAAGCCCTCCACCTGTTGTGGGCTTAACCTGGGAAGCTGCATCCCCTATAAGGATGGCCCTGTTTTTTACAATGTCATTTTTAGAATCATGAATTGGAATTTTGCCTTGATATTTTTTTATCACTTCTGCGTCCTTCAGTTTTTCATCACTGGCCATAAATTTGTTTAAAATCTCGATTAAATGTTGATAACTATAATCTGCAAATAATCCTACTCTCGCAGTGGATTTTGAAAGAGGTATGGTCCATAAAAATCCTGGAGATATTTCTGAATTAACATTTACCTGGAAATAATTGTCATTAAATGAATTTTTACCAGTATCGACCAGATATTGGGCCGCCTGTACAGAACTAAAATTATTATCAAATTCATTAGATACTATGGATGAAGGACCATCCGCCCCTACAATAACTTCTGCAGATATTTTTTTACCTTTAACATCGATTGTCCCATTTTTTATGTCAACTTCATTCACACGGTGATTTAAAAAAAGCTCAGCCCCTCTTTCTACAGCCAATTTTGCTAAAAACTTATCATAATTGACTCTGTCTAAAACATAGGCTAATGGCTCCTTTTTTCTCATAGAAATCATGGTATCCGAGGGAGAATATAAACAAGCACCATATATTTCGTTTAAAATAAATTCATCAGGTAATATATTCACGTCTTTAATTTTGTTACCCAGAAGACCTGCACATTGCAAGGGAACTCCTATTTCTTTCTTTTTCTCGAATATAGCAATTTCAAGTCCTTTTTCTGCTGCATATCTTGCAAAAGTCGATCCTACAGGCCCAGCACCTACTACTGCAACATCATAGTCCTTCATATTTTTGTTCCCTGTTATTGGTTGAATAATGTATATGAGTTTTATTTTTCAGATCATGAATATCTAAAAATCATATAAAAAGGTTATTATAAAAATAATAATTAGATAACTATCCTTTTAAATCTTGTTAATTTCTATTATTTAATTGTTTACTATAGGTTTAATAAAAATTATAAGAATTAGATTCTTTAATAATCAAATGAATTAATATTGATAGTTTTTCCAGATTCCTCGAACAATCCTTTCTTTCAACATTTATCTTCTTTTTTAATGACACATTCCTATAAAGGCTCCAATAGTATTTCCAGAAGCATCTGAAACTATGTGAGTCATGTCATCATGATAAGAATCTTCAATCAGAGCCCTGAATAGTTATTTCTATATATAAATGAATATGAAAGTTGATTATATCTCTCCAATTCCCACGATTAATCAAGACCTATAGTAATCTAAATAGTTAAAAGTATCATTGCTGAAATCCTGAAATAAAAAGTTTATATGCCTGATTAACAGAATTTTCCAGAATATTCTCTGGATATATCTATTTAAATTTCTAATTTTATTATATCAGGTCATATTTTGCATTTCTGATAAAATTAGTATAAATGTTTATATTCTAATTTAAATTTCTTTATAAGAAAATTTTAAATATAAGTGAATTATACCTAATAATAATTTTTAGCAAATAAAATTTAAGATAAATTTACGGGTTTTTATATGAATAAAGCTTTAATAATGTCACTTTTTATTATAACAGTTTCTTTGTTCCAGGCGCCAGCATCAGCCTGGAATCCGAATACACATTATGAAATCGTTGAAAATAACTATAACGCCATGCCATATGATGTTCAGCAAAAATTAAGTCTTGAAGATATGAAAGACGGGGCAGATGATCCGGATTTTAAATTTTTCGATTTCAGCAATCATAGTTACCCTAACAGTTTTGAAAGGGCAGATTACTGGCTAAAAAAAGCGAAAATTCATTATAAAATGGGTGATTATAAGTATGCAAGTTACTGTTTTGGAGTAGCTTCCCATTATATCTCAGACACTTTTTGTGCTCCCCACAGTGCCAGAAATGGAAAAGGATTTAATCATGTTATATATGAGTTACAGGGCAGTTCACTTAGTCCAAAATTCACCTTTTACGCTGCAAATCAGTATTCGGGTGGAAATACAAATAATTTAAATGGAGATTTAAAATCTATTTTAATCGAGGGATATTTAAACGGCGAAGATAGCTGGAACAACTGGATTACAAATAGAGATAGTTCATACGTCCAAAAAGACCTTAATCAAGCATCAGGCGCTTCATTTAATGCTATGAATAGGGCTATAATAGAATCAAATTTTAGTTAATGTCTTTTTATTCAAAGCTGCATTAAAGAAATTATTCCCTTCTAAATTTTTCATTATGTCTTTTTATAACTGAATCTCTGTATTTAAGCTTTTTCCTTGTCTTCGGACGTGGTTCGGGTTTTTCAAATATCATGTCACCTTCAATCATTCTGTTTATCATTTCCTCAACATCTTTTGGACGTGGAATATCATTTAGAATGATTCTTGTATGTTCATGCCCTCCAAAAACTTCAATATCACCACTTGAAGTTATTCTTTCAGTCAGGCTCTGTGATACAGTTACATCCTGTATTTTATCGTAGTGAATATAGTTCTTATTTTTGCGCAGTATACCACTTTTAGTGATAATTCTTTGATCTGTAAGTTTATATGATGTTGATCTCCATTTAAGAAGATCCCAAGTAATCCAGAGGAATAAAATTAGGATAATAAGGAGTAAGAAAACAGTAACGCCCTGTACAAGTGGAATTTGGACAATACTTATTAAATATTCTTGAATTGTTGCGGCAGTAGTCATTAAATCTCTAAAAAAGTATACAATTATTAAAATAATAATAAATTTAATAATAGCTGATTTTAGATACATAAAAAAACGAGGTCGCGTTTGGAAAATTACGTTTTCTCGTGCCCTGATTTCTTTGGTGTTTCTCATTCAAATCACTCTTTATTTCTCTTTAATTATTTTAATTTGATTAACTAAATAATTTATGCAAGTTTCGACAGATTCAATGATGATGATTACAGAAAGAATAAAGCTTGATGAGACCAATATTTTACTTAAAACAGATTTACAGAATCATAATCTTTATAATTTCGTTTTAAGGCAACGAATGGAACTCATAAATTATATACGGAATAATAATAATTTTTTAATATCATTTGAGCCACTGGATGTTGTAAAAGGACCTTATATTGCTAAGATCATGTCAGAGGCAGGTAAAATAGCAGATGTAGGTCCAATGGCCGCTGTTGCAGGAACAATCTCTGAATTATCAATGTTTTTTTTGGTTAAAAACGACGCAAAGTATGTTATCCTTGAAAATGGTGGGGATATAGCTTTGA
This sequence comes from Methanobacterium sp., assembly GCA_030017655.1. NCBI lineage: Archaea > Methanobacteriati > Methanobacteriota > Methanobacteria > Methanobacteriales > Methanobacteriaceae > Methanobacterium > Methanobacterium sp. The sequence goes on from JASEIM010000043.1 coordinate 7,335, forward strand.
AAGTAAATAAAGATGTTATTATGGGTCTTTATGCCGGTACTTCAACCCTTTCAGGACAAATTGGATATAAAATAAAGCATAAAAAGACTCCTATGGGTATTTGCACTTCATCAGGAACTGTTGGACATTCTATAAGTCTGGGAAGGGCAGATTCTGTAACGGTATTTGCAGATAGGGCCAGTATCGCTGATGCACTTGCTACAAGTATAGCCAATGAGGCTAATGGTGATTCAGACTCTGAAGCGGTGCAAAATTGCCTTGATAAAGCGGATAACTACAAAGAATACATGATGGGAGCAATGATCATTGTGGGAGAATCAGCAGGAACTATTGGGAAAATTCCAAAGCTCATAGAAACTGATAAAAAGGTTGTTTTGGGAGATTTATTCGACATTTAAACATTATTTTTTTAACAGTTTCAATATCTTCAACAAGCAACCAGTCATCCATATTTCCATATTCGCTACGGTCTATTCAAATGGTAATTTTTCCATTTCATTTGCCTTTGCATCTACATAAACAACATGATCCATAAATTTACCCAATAGAAATGGGATTAAATTTAATTATTAAATTAAATCAGCAAAGGAATCTTCGCTTCTAGCATCAAAACTCCGATTTTAATCGCTAATTATTTAGATTTGTCAGCTACAAAAACTTTGTTTTTGCATGCTTCGATTATGATGCGTAAATCAAATAAATTGATTTACAGCCTCAGTTCGCCCATCATTCATCACCAATCAGAGCTCATAGGGTTCATCATCG
>JASEIM010000044.1 GCA_030017655.1 Methanobacterium sp.
TTTCTTCAATGCGGATAATATTTAAATCTACAATACTTTTTCCAAAAATTCTTTCGGTTAATATCCGGTTATATTTGCATATGCACTATTTGCTTCAATAATTTTACCATCTATAGTGGTTATTGCCATTCCTGCAGGAGTTAAAGTAAAAAGATTTAGAATACTTTTCTTCATATCTTTAAGGAGCATTTCTGTCTTTTTCGTTCGTTTATGTCTAAAATAATTCCCATAGTTCTTATGGGTTTACCTTGAGAATCTCTTATTAAGATTATTGCTATACGAACCCAGATAACTTGCCCATCTTTACGTATATATTGTTTTTCGATATCATATTGGGGTATTTTACCTTTTAAGAGTTTATTAAAGTTATCAGAGTCCTATTCACGGTCTCCGGATGAGTCAAATCAGAAAAAGTTTTTGTATATTAATTCATCTGGTGTATATTCAGTAATTTTGGAAAATTGATCATTTACTTAAATAAATCGTCTACTTGAAGGATCAATAATAGCAGTTCCAACTGATGCAAGTTCAAAAAATGCCCGAAATGTAGCTTCACTTTCTTCCAGCGCGTTTTTAGCTTTTTTTACGTCTTGTAATATCTGCAGCAATAACTACTCCTAATATAATCTGTCCATTTTTGTCTTTTATTGGTGTAGAACTAACGTTCAGTACTTTTTTGGTTCCATCTTCAAATGAAACTGAGATTTCTTCATTGATAACTGTTTCTCCGGTTGTTATAGAACGAGATAAAGGCCATTCTTCAGGTTTATATGGAGTGCCATCTGGATGAAATCCTTTATAAACATTATAATCTTCAATATCCTTTGAAGGTGTAAATGGTTGTTCCCATATTTTTTCGAATTGTTCATTAGTCCTTATTAACTTTCCTGAGGGGGCCTCAGCTACAGCGACAGACACGGGGATATGGTTTAAAACGGTATTTAAAAGATCCTGCTCGTATCTTAATTTTTCTTCTATTTTTTTCTGTTCTGTTACATCTCGAGTGATGCTTCCAATTATTATTCCTTTTTCTGTTCTAATTGGATAAGTTACTGATTGTGTATACCTTATTTCTCCATCAGGGCGCTTAATTCTGCGATCTAATGGCCTATTTATCCAGTCTGTATCTCCAGTTTGCAGGAATTGTAAAATTGTACCCTTTATGTAATCATATAATTCTGGAGTTTTCTCTTCATCAGGCAATAATTCATATTGAGATTCCCAGATCAGCCGACCTAATTCTTCTTCTCTTTGATGCCCTGTTATCTTTTCCATGCCTTTATTCCATTCAATAATAACTCCTTTTTCATCAATTATTGAAATTCCATCAGTTGACTGTTCAATAGTACTCCTGAACTTTTCTTCACTTTCCAATAACTCTATTTCAGCTTTTTTTTGCTCGGTTATATCTCTGACACTTTCAATAGCACCATAGAGGTTACCTTCAGTATCATAAAGAGGAGATGCTTTAACAAATACATAAGCTCCTTTTCCACCAAAGAGATTATTAACAAATACTTCTGCAAATAATGTGTTCCCTTCCCTTTTTACATAACTATATTTAGATTCTATCTCTTCTTCAGTTAAAAAAATTAGATCAATTATTATTGGCCTTTTATAACCATAAAATGGTACTGAATAAGCATAATCACCTTTACCTATCATTTCTCCTTTAGAAACGCCTGTCATTTGTTCAAGCGCGTTATTCCATGCGATTACCTGCTTATTTTTATCAATTACAAATGTAGCGTCAGGTAGAAACTCAATTATATCTGAAAGTTTCTGATTTACTGCACGTATTTCTTTTTCTGCCTTTTTTTGTTTAGTTATGTCTGTTGTCAATGTTACATACAAATCTTCTTTTGGCGCAAATGCAGTTATTGAGAAATATTTATCAAGAATGGTCGAATATGTTTCATATTTTGTTCCCCGGCCCGTAGATAATACTTCGTTAGCTACTTTAAGCTCCTCTTGTGAAGCTTCATATCCATAAATCTCTGTAATATTTTTTCCTACCAGTTCTTTTTTTAAAGATTTCCGTTGCCTGTATGCAGCAAGATTTGCATATGTTATAGTAAGATCAACTATTTTATCAGAACCATAGCGCACAGGAGTATAAACTACTACTCCTTCCTGCATATACTCAAAAAAACGATAATCTAAACCAGGTAAAGGACCATATTCTTCGGTTTTAATTTCATCTTCTTCATCATTTATGCCAGGTGTTCGATTATTCATTGAATTATTCCCCCTATTTCTCTTTTTTTGCAGGTTAAATGTGTTAAATATGAGATTTAATAGTGATATTTATATGATTTCAAGCATAAATACTCTTTAGTATTATATTATTATACTATCACTTTAAACTAATTCCTCAATTATTTTAACTCAAAAAACTATATAATAGTTATTTATCTTAGAATTATCGGCCTTAGTTCTAATTATATGTTTTTAGTTTGTATTCAAAAGTAATTTACCATTTTTTTTAATATTTTGAAACATTTTGAAGAATTATACAGAGTTTAAATGATATCATAGTTACTTAATAAATTATATATGGTTTAATTACTATTAAATGAAAAAATTTTTATTTAAATGATATTTTTTAAGATAAAAATGCTTATTAAGAATTTTAACTCTTTTTTTATACTTTATAATTAATATAATAAATATTATAAAAATATAAATGTTTTCAATTTTTTTTGATTAATATATAATGGTTTATATAAAAACTCAATAGTAATATATTTATTTAATAACTTATTAATATAATAATAAGAAGATTAAATTGAAAATTTAGTACATTTGAGCAGTAACATGCACAAAACAACTGAATATGGATAATTATCTCTTAATTATCCATATTTTAGATAAAAATACATTAAAGCAGTATAAAAAGGTACAAAGATAAAAATCTTCTTATTTAAAAACATGAAATAGGTGAGAAGTTTTGAAAAGCACTAAAACGCTAAAAAAGGAGCAAATATTTGCACTTGTAGCAATTGGACTGCTTGCAATAGTCGTTTCCATATCAACAGCCAGTGCTGCATCACAAGTCTATGTAAATACGACTGGTAGTGATACTGATGGAGATGGTAGTGCAAATCTGCCATATCTCACAATAGGTTACGGAGTACAACAGGTAGACAACGGGGGAACAGTATTTATAGCATCTGGAACCTATACTGGAGATGGGAATAAAAATATAGTTATTGAAAAGAACATTGATATGAGAGGGGCAGGTCAGGAAGATACCATAATTGATGCGGAAGGCTCAAGCAGAGTTTTCACTGTTAAAGAGGGATATTTACTTGATATCAAAGATTTAACAATTAAAAATGGAAATGCTGTAGGAGTAGCTCCTGTTGAGGAGTCAGGTGGGGCTATTCAAAATGAAGGTTTGTTGATTGTTGAAAACGTTAAATTTACAGGAAATCAAGCAGATTCTGGCGGTGCTATCTCCAATGGAGGTACTACAACAGTTAAAAGCAGTACCTTCACCAGTAACACAGCAAGTTATTGGGGAGGAGCTATAACAAATAGCGGTATATTAACTGTAACCGGTAGTATCTTCACAACTAATTCCGCATCTGAAGGAGGAGCTATTTTCAATCTTGTAAATGCAACCATTACAGGCAATACTTTTGAAGGTAATACTGTAACAAGTAGAGGTGCAGCTATATTCACCTGGGATTTATTTGCGAATGATACTCTTATTGCAAATAACAACCGTTTTATAGGAAACAGTCCAGATGATCTAGTTTCAGAAGATGTTTCAACAACCTACTCCAGCACAATAGATCTTAAAAATAACTGGTGGGGTTCAGCCACCGGCCCAGCAGCAGGCCAAGTCGTTGGTACCACTAATTACACTCCATGGCTTACTTCAGATCCAAACGGTACCACACCACCAGCAGATACAACTGCCCCTAAAGTCACTGCAACTCCTGCAGGAGGATCATATTACAGTCCACAGAATATTGCCCTAGCAGCAGATGAAATAGCAACAATATACTACACAATAGACGGAAGTGACCCGACCAAATCAAGCACATTATATTCAGGACCAATAGGCATATCAACCTCTAAAACATTGAAATTTACAGCATGGGATAGCGCGGGTAATCAAGCTCTAATATCCACACTTAAATACAACATATACAAAAAAGTCTCATACAGCTACATAGTAAAAGTGCCTTATAAGAAATTCTGGTATAAATCCTGGTATAAATTAAAATATAAAAAATGGTACAAGAAATATGGAAAATGGAGATATAAATGGAGATATAAGTGGAAAAAAGGCTGGAAATACAAGTGGTTATACACTAATCAGGTAAGATGGGGTACAAAAAACGTTTTAACATAATCTCTTTATGAGATTCTTTCTTTTTTTTATTTGAATAGATTTTAATTCTATGTCATAATTTATAAACAAATTTACAGTAAACGGGACCTAATTTTTGAAAAATATATTAAAAATATCTTAATTTATTATATTTCATGCCCGCAAAGTACCTTAACTTGTGGATATACTTTTTTGAACTTAACTAGATTATTTAATGATGATTGTGCCATTAAAACATCATCAGTGTAGTCTCTGGGGCCTATACATTTTTCAAATCCTAATTTTATAAAACAGGCATCAGTTGCAAGCAGGAAAGGACCTTTTTTTCCATTAATTAAAAAGGATATATGTCCTCTAGTATGTCCGGGCGTTGGTATGGCCCAAAATGAGCTGTCACCAAAAATATCGGCACATTGCCCTAAAATTGGCATGTTAAGAGCTTCAAAAAAGTCTATTTCGTATAGAACTTCAATTCCTTTAAAATAATCTCCATAAAAGAAGGGTTTATGGTTAACATATTCCTCTCCCCTTCCAACAACATAGAAAATATTTTTTGGTAAGTCACGAATCCCTGCAATGTGATCAGAATGTAAATGGGACAGGAAAACACCTTTTAAATTAACAGAATTCTTTTGAAGGTGATATAAAATGCCCTGATTTCTTTTTTGAATGTACGCATCGCCAAAAAGCTTCAAACTTTTAAATAATCCTGCAAAGATACCATTCATCTTTCCGAATGGATCTTCGTAATAAGAGCTATCTAACCCGGCATCAACAAGATAATCCCCATAAACAGAATGATGAATCCAATGGGCAAGTATTGGGACTTTTAGAAGCTCATCTTTAATTTCTCCAGCATTGGGATGATCTGGATTCAATGTACCCCGTTTATTCAGTATTACATGTCCTGTAATAAAGCTTTTAACAGCTATAGGTCCTGGGTTTTTAAAAACTTCGTTCCAGTCATTAAAATTGCTCTTTTTAATTCTAAATTTTTCTCTTTTCATGATAAAACCAGAATTCAATAACTCAATTATATTTCTATTGATGTTTAATAAATTTTTTAAGACATTTAAAAAAATAAAAATAGAGGGAAAAATTAATTTAAAACTAACTGATTCCTTTAAAACACTTATCTAGATGTTCTTTAGATGGTGGTTTGGTTATTAAACTCACCACAATGGTCATAATAACTGCTAATGGTAGTGCAATGATTATGGGGTCTACAGTAGGCCAAGGGCTTGCTGTGAGTATTGTTGCTTTACCTGTAAGCGCCTGGCAAATACCCAATGCCGCCGCTGACTTTTTGAAACCGAAAACCAGCCAGAATAAGCTAAGAAAAGACCCTGATACAAGTCCTGCAATCGCACCTTCTTTTGTTGCTCTTTTCCAGAATAATGCGGCTGTATACATGGCAAGAAACGCTGCGGCAGTTATACCAAACCACATTGAAGTTCCAACTGCAACAATACTTCCAGGAAGGATAAATCCAAGAATAACTGCAATTATCACTGCAATTGCAATTCCTCCACGTGCCACCATTACTGATGATCCCCTCTTTTTCCTTGAAACTGTTTCATAAACATCTCTTCCAATAGCAGTTCCCTGAACATGGAATTGGGCTGAAAGAGTGGACATCGCTGCTGAAAGTAGGGTTATCATAAACAAATAGGCAAACCAGAGAGGCATGGCAGTACTGATAAATGCAGGGATAACTTTATCAAGGTTGCCTCCAGCAGCCTGAACAGCTGTTTGACCTATATGTTCGAAGAAATAAACATTAGATAAAGAGCCCACTACATATGCAGTAAATGTGGTCATGAATATAAAAATTCCTCCAATTAAGACTGCTCGATTTAATTCACGGTTGGATTTAACGGTCATGAATCTTACAACCAGTTGTGGTTGAGATAGAACTCCAATACCTACTCCCAGTATAATACTTGAAACTAATGTCCACCAGAATGGACTTCCTAATGCGGGCATAGTTGTCCAGCCCGTAAATCCAGTAGCAGAAGCTTTGGCAGTAGCGCTTTGTGGAACTACATTTACAAGATTTGTAAGAGCCTGATGAGCATTTACTACATCTCCAAGTAACCAATAGATAGATATAAGCAAGAAAAGCATTCCAAAGAACATAATGGTTCCCTGTAAGGCATCAGTATACATTACACCCCTTATTCCTCCGAAAATTACATAAACTGCCACAATAATGGCCATTACAATTAATGCAATATTGTAATCTATTTGGAGAGTTGTTTCCACAAATCTGGCCATCCCAATTAGTACTGCTGAAGCGTATAAAGGCATACCTATGAATATTACCGCTCCAGAAAAGTACTGGATAAATTTACTGTCAAAACGCCGTGAAAGGAACTCTGGAAAAGTTAAAGCATCTAAATTGTGCCCCATTTTCCTTGTACGCTTACCAAAGAAGACAAAAGCTATAAATATACCTACAAGGATGTTTAAAAATACAAGCCACAATATGCCCATACCATAATTAGCGGCAGTCCCACCAAAACCTACAATTGCTGCAGTACTGATGAATGTGGCACCATAACTAAGAGCCATGATATATGGGTGAGTTTTACGCCCTGCAACCATGTAGTCGTCCGCGCTTTTGGTCCTTTTCCAGGCCACATATCCTACATAACCTATCATAAGAAGATAAATTGCTACTATGATACTTAGTGTTAATACATCCATTTACTAACCTCCTTTTTGAATTTTA
>JASEIM010000045.1 GCA_030017655.1 Methanobacterium sp.
TTGCCTCAACTAGAGCATCATGAACTCCATCTAATATTGCCTTTTTATATTTTTCTGATTTTCCTTTTCTTTTCTATTTTAACAATAGGCATCTTTTAACCTATTGCTTTTCCTTAATTATATGCTTTCCAAGCCTTTTAGCAAGGGCCATAATGGTAAGAACAGGCGGCGCTCCGGGTGCCTTTGGAAAAACACTTGCATCTGCTACATAAAGGCCTTTAATTTCTGTTTCAAGGTTTTTATTTACTACCTCTCCAATTGCGGCTGTTCCTCCGGGGTGTGCCCCTCGGGCATATGTTGAAACCAGGGTTTTTGGATCAACGCCTGCTTCAATTAAAATAGCTCCAGCAATGGCAGCTCCCCTTGCCAGAAGCTCAACATCATTTGCTGTGCTGAATTTGGTTACTTTTTCATTAACACGACCTGATGGATCATCTGCAATTTTGATCATCAATCCAATTATATCCTTTTTACGAGCATTGAAATCTTTAAGCTCTTCTACAAGAAGTCCTGAGAAATGAGGAGTTATAACAATGTTTTCAAGTTTAATAAGGGCATTCATCTGCACTTCTTTGTTAAATTTTATATTTTTGAGTATGCCTCCAACTGTAACAAAGGTATCAACAAAAAGGTTATTTCCAGCATTTATACCTGCTTTTTGAAGTAATTTGGGAGTTTCAATGGCTCCAGCTGATAAAACAACAAGATCTGCTTTAAATATTTTATCATAGCTTTTTACTCCTTTAACTTTCATATCTTCAACTATAATCTCTGTAATGGGAGTATTATCAATAATAGTGGCCCCATATGTTTTACACTCTTCAATGAACTTTACTGTTGTCCATTTAGCGTCTTTAGGGCAGCCAAAAGAACATTTACCACAAGGTTTACAATTTTCGGGATTAATAAATTTAGGCATTTTTTTCATTTCAAATCCCAGAGATTTTGCAGCATTTATTAGTTTTATCGTTCCTTCCCCAAAATGAGAATCTGGAAGAGTTTTGACATTAAGTTCGTCTTCTATTTCCCTAAATTCCTCTTCGATGTTTATCCCCATATTTTTAAAGTATTTTTCACAGGTTCTGACTGCATTCCCCATGGTTACTGCAGTTGTTCCCCCAATACATACTGTCTGGGAAATTTCAATTCCAGTGTTAAGTACTTTATAATATTCATAGGACTTTTTCATCTTTATAAATGGCCCTTTTTCAAAAATAGTTACATCTATTCCGGATTTGGCCAGTTCTTTTGCAACGGTTGCTCCACCTGCTCCAGATCCTACAACAATAACTTTCATTTAATTTCTCCTCTAAATAAAAGTATTTAATTATTTATATGCTCTTTTAAGAGTTTTTCGGGGTTTTTGACCTTTCCTACTATTAATTTTACGTCGAGGTTTTTGTTTAAATCCTGGCGCTGGTTTATACCCTGTTTTTGAATAGTCATATCTTGTTTGATTTTTAGGTCTTGATTTGGTTTTCTTCTTCAGCATTTTTATTGCAATAAGTCCTCCTAGAGATCCAAAAACATAACAGACAAGCAATGAAAATATAAATCCAAAACCTAATGTCACAATACCACTAAATGCAAAACCAGTATTAAAACCAAGACTATAGGGTAAATTTGGAGGGGTAAAAAAACTAAATATGAATAGCATAATCCCTAAAACTCCTCCTGCAATGCCTCCTACTTTATAACTTCTATGGTTTTCTATAGTAAGGTAGGTAGCAATGAAACCAATAATAATCAGTGAAAATACACCGCTTATTCCCAGTAAATATAAAAGAACAGATCCTATTACAATACTAATGATTATAGATTCACCCATAGTATATTTGGCCATTTTATTTCTTCCTAAAGCTTAAACAATTAAAGCTATTTTCATACTTCCTTATATGATTTTCTAATATTAATAATTTTTAGGCATGCCAAAACGTTTATATTGTATCGTATATAACTATGATTAAGTAAAAATTTAGGTGAACCTAATGGCCGAAAAGTATACACTAAGTGAAAATGTCGAAGAATACTTGGAAATTCTCTACAAACTCAGCCCACATGGAGAACAGGTAAGCACTTCACAAATATCAGATAATTTAAGAATTTCTCCTGCAAGTGTTACTCAAATGCTAAAAAAACTAGCAGATACAGGATACGTTGAATATTCACCATATAAAGGAGCTGTATTAACCGAAAAAGGACTCAAAATCGCAAAAAAAATTACCAGAAAACACAGGTTACTTGAAAGATTTTTATGCGATATCCTCAAAATTAAAAAAGATAAAATCCATGAACAGGCTTGTGAGATGGAACATACACTTTCAGATGATGCAGAAAGAGCACTATGCCACCTCCTTGAACATCCTAATAAATGTCCAGGGGATAACGTTATTCCTGAATGTGATTTAAAGTTTACAAGTTGTGAAGAATGTTTATTGCAGAAAGAAGAAGATTTAGAAGAAGTAGGAAAACGTAATCAAAATCTTGTATCAATAGTTGATCTTAAGGAACGTAATAAAGGAAAAGTAAGTTTCATAAGAGGGGATCATAAGGTAATTCGAAGACTTTTAGACATGGGAATTACCATTGGGGCTATTATTAGAGTGATGAAAGTTGCACCTTTATGCGGTCCTGTGGAAGTTGCAGTAAGGGGTTCAAAACTTGCACTTGGACACGATATAGCATCAAACGTTTTTGTTGAAGCTGTTGATGAAGAGGGGTGCTGATTTTGGTTAAAACCTATAAAAGTAACTCTCGAGAATCATGGAAGGGTAAAGATCATAGACACAGACACCGAAAGAGGGGAAAAGATAGGGAATTAACGGTTGCACTTGCAGGAAATGCAAATGTAGGTAAAAGTGTAATTTTTAATGAACTAACAGGCTCAAATCAGATTGTAGGAAACTGGCCAGGTAAAACAATTGAACGAGCAGAAGGAAAACTCTATTTTAACGGTTATAATATTGATATAATTGATTTACCTGGGATTTATTCTTTTTCAACCTTTTCAATGGAAGAAATAGTATCAAGGGAGTATATAGCCTTTGAAAAGCCTGACGTTGTGATTAATGTTGTTGATGCTGCAGTCCTGGAGCGTAATCTATTTTTTACAATGCAATTAATAGAAATGGAAGTTCCACTTATTGTATGTGTTAATCAAATTGATATAGCCAAACAAAAAGGGATTGTCATTGATATAGCCAAACTTCAGGCAGCCCTCGGAGTACCAGTAGTAGCTACAGTAGCAGTAAGAGGTGAAGGACTGCATGAATTGATGGAAACAGCCATTAATTTTGCTGAAAATAAATTAAAACCCATAGATAAGGGAATTGAATATGGGTTTGAAGTTGAAAATAGAGTAAATATACTTTCAAAGTTAATGGGTTCAAAAAATCTTGATTTAGGATATCCATACCGATGGATTGCCCTTAAATTACTTGAAAATGATCCTGAAATAATTAAATTAGTAAAAAAAGTTTCTGAAGAAGTAGTTCAAAAATCATATGAATTAGCAAAGGAAATAGAACAAATACATAATGAACCTTCCTTTTCTGTCATAGCATCGGAGAGATATGCCCTTGCTAACATGATTACAGCAGGAGCGCAGGTTCAAAGTGAGATGAAAATATCATTTTCAGAAAGACTTGATAGACTGGCTACAGATAGAATTTTTGGTTATGTTATATCCGCTCTTGTTGTGGGGGGATTACTCCTCTGGACATTTATTGTTGGAAATTTTTTTTCAGAACTGCTTACAGAGGTATTTAGCTTTTTCCAGCCTGTAGATCCTCAGATTAGTGGAAGATTACCAGCCATACTATGGAATGGTGCTGTTGGAGGTTTAGTTGCAGGAATAACATTGATAATACCATTTGTAATTCCATTTTATCTTATGTTGAGTGCAATTGAAAATTCAGGTATTTTAACCAGAGTAGCATTTATGATGGATACTGCAATGCATAAAATTGGTTTACATGGAAAGGCTTTAATTCCTCTTATTTTAGGTTATGGATGTAATGTTCCAGCAATTGACAGCACAAGAATTCTTGAAACCAGAAGAGAAAGATTGCTTGCAGCATTTGCAATAACATTTGCCCCATGTGCAGCCAGAACCATAGTAATACTGGGTTTAGTAGCGGTTTTCGTCAGCGTTTGGTGGGCGCTTGCGCTTTATGTTATAGATATTTTAATTATATTCGCTTTAGGTAGGATAGCATTGAAGATCGTTCCAGGAGAGTCTACAGGATTAATAATGGAAATGCACAGCTTTAAAGTTCCAAAACTTTCAATAATAGCAAAACAGACATGGATAAGGACTAAATCCCTTATATATCTGGTTTTACCGATTTATATATTTGGAACCGCTTTTGTACAGGCTCTTTATGTTCTGGGAGTTCTTGAGCCTATAAGTAATGCATTAGCTCCATTAACAGTATGGTGGCTTGGTCTTCCAGTAGTAGCGGGAGTATTACTTATTTTCGGCGCAATTAGAAAAGAATTTATTTTATTAATGTTGGTGGCTTTCTTCGGCACAAATTTGGCGCTGGTTCTGACACCAGTTCAGTTTATTGTTCTTGCACTTGTAGCAATGCTTTATCTGCCGTGTGCTTCAACTATAGCAGTTTTAGCCAGGGAATTTGGATGGAAATCAGCAGGAATGATCACAGCAGCTAATTTTATAACCGCAATAGTTCTTGGTGGAATAGCGTTCAGGCTGCTGTCTTTGGTTTATTAGATAAAATCTGAAATTAGCCGGAATTTTAAGAAATAAAATTTATTAGCATGGATTTTTTCAAAAATCGTAATTCTTTGGATTAACTTTATAAATCAGTCTTTTAAGGAAAGATTTAAATAATTTTCAAATAAAATATATTATTAAGAAAAAAATTGGTGTAAATATGGGGATTCTCAATGGTTTTTCCAAACCCAACATAAAAAAATTAGAAAGGGAAAAAGATGTTCAGGGACTGATTAATGCCTTAAAAAGTGAAGATGTTAATATTCGTTCAGAGGCAGCAAATGCTTTTACAAGAATTAGGGATGAATCATTGGTTGACCTTTTAATCAATGCATTAGATGATGAAAATACCGATGTTAGAGGTAATGCTGCTTCTGCTCTTGGTAAAATAGGGAATAAAAAGGCAACAGACTTTTTAATTCCATTACTTAAGGATGATAAATGGTTTGTAAGGATGCATGCCGCAATATCACTTGGTGAAATCGGCGATATTAATGCAGTAGATCCATTGATTGAAGCTTTGAATGATACAAAAATCCGAAATAATGCTGTTTTAGCCCTGGGTAAAATAGGAGATAAGAGGGCTGTAAATTCATTAATTCAATCATTAAAGGATGATGATATTGTTTTCTGCAGTAATGTAGAGGAGGCATTGGGGATGATAGGCGATGAAGAAGCTGTAGAACCACTTATTGAAGCATTGAACCATGAAGATATAAGTATTAAAAAGCATGCCGCAGAAGCTCTTGGTAAAATAGGGAGTAAAAAAGCAATTGAACCCTTAAAAGAAGCATTAAAGGATAAAAGATGGTATGTAAGGCTCCATATAGAAGAAGCTCTGGATGAAATTGAATCGAAGAAACATTAAAAGGATGAATTGCTTAATTATTAGTTTTTGATTAGTTATTTTTAGTAAAATATTGATTCTTCATCTCAAAATTTTAGGAAAAGTCTACAAAATATTGTCCATAAAATTAGTTATTATGTTTTTTGAGGGTTTATTGGTAATGTGAAATAGAAGGTTGATCCATTACCTGGAGTTGATTCAACCCATATTCGTCCTCCATGACGTTCAATTATCTTCTTTGATATAGAAAGTCCAATTCCACTTCCTCTGTATTCATCAATCGTATGCAGACGCTGGAAAATTTCAAATATACGTTCCATGTACTCTTTTTTTAGTCCGATTCCATTGTCTGTAATCTGGAAAATGTATTCATTGTTCTGTTTATCTTCTTTTGCTGTAATATGGATTTTTGGAGGTTCATCCGGCTTCCTGAACTTAATAGCATTGGAAATCAAATTCTGAAAAACCCTGCTAATCTGTTTAGAATCACCAAAAACATCTGGAAGAGTATCATACGTTATTTCAGCGCGGTTATTTTCTATATTAATCTTTAAATCATTTAAAACGTCTTTAATTATTTCTTCAATGTTAATTAATTTAAATTCTTTAGCATCTGTAGTTACTTTAGAATATTCAAGAAGATCCTGAATCATCTTTTTCATTCGTATACTTGCATCCACAATGTATTCCATGAATTCTTCTGCATCTTCATCAAACTTACCTTTATAACGCATTTCCAGAAGTTGCGTAAAACTGGCAATAGTTCGGAGTGGTTCTTGAAGATCATGGGATATCACATGGGCATATTGACGTAATTCCTCATTGGAACGTTTTAAATCCTCAATAAGTTTTTCCTGATCTTTTTCAGATTTTTTACGTTCACTTATATCACGAGAAATTGCAAGACAAACTTTCCTGCCTTTATAATCTATTAAATGGTTGTTAACTTCGACAGGTATTCTTTTTCCATCTTTAGTTAGATGAACGATTTGAAATGTGGCACTTCCTTTACTGTACAATTCAGCAGCATTTTTTGGCATTTCAGGATGTTTATCTGGAGCTACTATGTCTTTA
>JASEIM010000046.1 GCA_030017655.1 Methanobacterium sp.
CCTAAAACAGAAATTAAAGAAAATAAAATCTCTTCAGGCGCAGATATAACCTTAAAGCTTGAAAAAGCCCCAAAAATAATAGTTGAAGTAAAGAAAATAAATCCTGAAATATTCCTTGTAGGTTTTAAAGCTGAATACGATCTTTCACGAGATGAATTAATTGAATCAGCACGAAAAAGGGCTGAAGAATCTAATATTGACCTTATGGTTGCAAATGATGTTGCAATTGAAGGTGCTGGTTTTGGTGAGGATAAAAATCAGGTTATTTTAATTGATGATGAAATTACTGATGTTCCTTTGAGTTCTAAAAAGGAAGTTGCTGAGCGGGTTATTGATAAGATTATTTTTAAACTTTAATTTTTAAAATAGTTATTCTTTCTTTTCCTCTTCCTCAATTACTATTGCTCCCTGATATCCACAATCAAAACACTGCCATAACGACCAGTTTTGAGGAATTACCCATTTAATATTAGTAGAACCGCAAACTGGGCATTTTTTAATTCTTTTCATATTATTCGCCTTAGAAACTAAATTCACAAACAAAAGCAATGTGATCCTTCTCATAAGGCTCTAACTTGACCTTCTCGGTCACTTTAAATCCATGTGTTTTTAATTTTGATTCTTCTTCTTTGAATATCTTATTTGGGGCTTTTGTAACGTCAATACTCCTTGCTTTTATCATCAATATGCCAATTCCATCCTCTTTTAGATATAAACGGGCGTTATCCATGAAAAGTTCAGATTGGTTTGGTTGAGCCACATCTGAATAAAGAACATCCACTTTTTGAAGTAAATTCATGTAATTCTTTGGCTTTGTAGCATCGTCAAGGATTGGAATGATATTTTTACGTTCCCGACTCAAATCAGCCAGTTTATGCATCATCTTCGGCGAAAACTCAACAGAATAAATCAGGCCATTTTTACATATATCCGAGATATGTGAGGGAGTAGTACCCGCTGATGCCCCTAAATAGAGCACTTTTGAGTCTTCATTAAATGGAAATGTTTCCAGACCATTTTGAATTGCAGCTGAAAGTTTTGAACGTCTTGGATCCCATATTCTGTATTCTTTACCTTCAATTTCAACCAATCGTTCACCGTAAACTTTAATTCCCTGATTAAAATTTTCTGTGGCCACATGGCCATCAATTTCATATACTCCCTGAAATTTTTGAATGATTTCCATTTTAAGCTTCTCCTAAACCTCAAATATCTAATTATCAAAATTATTTTCAAATTTCATCATCTTTAATGATGCATCTGTCTTCTAAACTCTGCATGGATTCAAGAATTTCTTCCCGTATTCTGTGAACATTTTCAATTGAGTCTAGAAGTTCAAGTCTTGTGGTGTGAACTGAAGATCTTATGGTTTCTGCTTCAGTTCCAATATTAGCCATTAGATTTTCTGTTTTTTCATGCTGCATATCCATCATACTGCGCATCTGCTCAAAATTATTTTTCAATCTTGCCTCAGTTCTTTTAGAAAACCTTATTGCAACCACAGCTAAAATTGAAGCGATGAAACTTGATATTATTGACAGAACATATAAAGGCAATAAAATATCTACCATAATCTTCTCCCCATCAATAGTAATCTTCAATCTTTTTTCTGTATTTATCCCTCTTTTTCTTTTTCATCTTCTTTTTACCCTTCTTACCGTTCTTCTGGGCTTTTTTAGTCCTTGGAGGAAATGGATATTTCTTTTTAAGCTCTTCAAGATGTTCTTCAAAGCTTTCTTTTATACCTGCATCAAATTCACCAGAATAAACATCCTTTCTAACTGCAAGAGATATTTTAGCAGCCAAAGCTCTGGCAATTTTTCCTTTAAGCCACCATTTAGCGCTTCTAATTTCAGGATACTGATATATCAGGCCATGCTTTGGAGGCCTTTCTCCAGTTTTTAGATGCCTGAAAAGGGCTTTTTCAGCACCCATAATTTGAACAGTGCTTGATGGAAGCAAAGACAATCTTTCTAAGCTCCCTGCATGGGCTACAAGCTTTGCACCCAGCAATGACCCCACAAGGTCGCTTAAATTCGGTGCAATTTCATTCATTTTCTGTTCAACATAATCTGTAAGGGATTTTTTAGTGTCTTGAAGTGACTTTATGGAATCTGCGAAGTTTTTAACCATTTCAAGGTCGAAATCCCCAATTTCAGCCCCAGTGCTTTGATCTGCAATATATATCTCATCTAAAAGTCCTGATTCTATTATGGAGCTCATATCACCATATTCAGCTACTAGGTTTACATATTTTTCCTGATTTTTTATTTTATTCAGTTCAGGGAAATGGATTGAGTGCCATTCCCTTAATCTTTCAATCAATTTGCCTGTTGCATCGTCAATTTCATCTATTGAATTTATTGCCTGGATTAAATAGCTATCCCTGGTTTTAGAAGCTTCTTTTAATTTATAATTGATAATTTCAATGGATAAATCATGTAATATTTCATTTAAATCATCTTCTGCTTCTAAGATTCCATTTTCTACCAGTATTTTATCAATGTTTGATCTTAGAAAGTCACCGGCAACATTTGGAGTTTCAAATTTAAATTTAGATGCTCCCTTTAAGTTCTTATACTTTGATAAAGTTAGATTTGTTTCAATTGTTATTGAATCGCATTTTTTGATATTTCTTTTTAATATTGACTCTTCCTGGAGAGTTAAATTCCCTTTATTTAATTCTATAACTCTTTCTGCAAGTTTTCCTTTTGGGAAAAGTTCATAATCTATGAGTGTGAAACTTTCATCAAAGAGCATAAAGCCCATGAAACAATTTGTAAGATAGCATTTCATAGGGATTAATCTGTATTTTAAGACTTTAAAGTTTATTTATATGGTGACATTGATGTTAGAAACTGAATTATGTAACGTTAAAATGAAAAATCCAACAATGTTAGCCGCAGGCATACTGGGAAGCACAGCCTCCTCGCTTAACTGGGCTTCAAGAAGTGGAGCTGGCGCAGTAGTGACTAAATCTTTTGGTTTGAACCCAAATAAAGGCTATAATAATCCTACAACAGTTGAAGTTACTGGCGGAGTTATAAATGCAATAGGACTTTCAAATCCCGGTGTAGATGCTTTTCTGGAAGAACTTAAAAAGATAGATAGTTCCACCACGACTGTTGCTTCCATTTATGGCTCTTCAAGTGATGAATTTTCTCAAATTGCCTCTAAAATAGAGAATTATGCAGATATGATTGAATTAAATGTTTCCTGTCCCCATGCACAGAAGGGATGCGGAGCTTCAATAGGAGAAGACCCAGAACTAACAGCCAGTATAGTTAAAGCAGTGAAAAATACTGTTAAAATTCCCGTAATTGTAAAATTAACCCCTAATGTTACTGATATTGTTGAAATTGCCATATGGTCCCAAAAAGCGGGATGTGACGGTTTAACACTTATTAATTCAGTTGGTCCGGGGATGAGGATTGATATTGAATCTGGAAATCCAATTCTTTCCAATAAATTCGGTGGACTGTCAGGCCCTGCAATAAAACCAATTGCTCTTCGATGTGTCTATGATATATATGACGCAGTTGAAATTCCAATCATTGGTGTGGGCGGTATAGCAGATTACAGGGACGCTGTAGAATTCATGTTCGCAGGTGCAAAGTGTGTTCAAATTGGAACCGCAATTATGTATAAAGGACTGGATATCTTCAAAGAAATTAATGATGGAATCCAAAAATTCATGATAGAAAAGGAGTACGAAACCATCGATGAAATGGTTGGAATAGCCCATTAACCTAATAAAAATAAAATAAAGGATGTTCTAAGAACATACTTGATATAATATTATATTTAATTAAAATCAGGCAGATAACATGCATATTCCTAAAACTATTGCAATAAAAAGAATAATTAAAGAAACTGAAACTGTTAAAACATTTATATTCGATTTTCCCACTAATAACATCACACCCGGGCAATTTATGATGGTGTGGAACTTTGAAGACGAAAAACCAATGTCGATTTCTTTAATTGACCGGGAAAAAAACGAAATAGGCATATCCATCAAGAAAGTAGGTCCTTTTACAGAAGCTGTACACTCTCTCAAGGTTGGGGATAAACTCGGTTTAAGAGGTCCTTACGGGCATGGCTTTGAAATAAAGGGTTCAAAAATTCTTGCAGTGGGTGGTGGCGTAGGTATGGCTCCTATTGCTGCTTTTGTAGAGTATGCACGAAATAAAGGTGTTGATGTAGATGTTATAACTGCTGCAGCAACAAAAGATGAACTTTTATTTATGGATAAGCTTAAAGCTACAGATATCACTGCCTATGCATGTACAGATGATGGAAGCTTTGGATTTTGCGGTTTTGCCACTGAATTCATGGAAAAAATTCTCCAGGAGAATGATTACGACATGATTGTAACCTGCGGTCCTGAGGTTATGATGAAAGGAGTATTTGAAATCGCAGAAAAATATAAAATCCAGGCCCAATTTTCTCTTGAACGTTATATGAAATGTGGTATAGGCATATGCGGTCAATGCTGCGTGGATGATACGGGTTGGAGAGTTTGTGTGGAAGGTCCGGTGTTTTCAATTGAAGATATTAGATTAATTTCAGAATTCGGAAAATATAAAAGAGATGCATCAGGAATAAAGCATAATATTTAACAATTTTTATTAATTCCCATTTTTAAAGTGATATTATGATTTATAAGTTAAAAGGTACTTTAACATCAGCGGTTTTTGTTATTTTGGCACTTCTTATCATTTCATTTTTCATTCTAACCCCTATGATGAGCATGATTATCCTTGGTCTTGCCTTTGCATATGGAGTTCGTCCAATCTCCAAAAGGATGTTAACCAATTTAAAATTTGAGACACTTTCCATAATAGCCGCAATGATAGTACTTATTTTACCCCTAATAATCATCATCGCTATTGTTATAAGTTCTTTTATTGAATCTGTACCTATAATTGTTGGGGTGGCAAAAAACAGTAATTTAGGCAATATAAATTCCACAACAGTGCAGCAGTTACTGCCAGTAGGACTCCAGACATATACTGGTTCATTAATTAAAGCTGCAAATGTAGGAATTGAAGATATTTTGAGGAATTCGTTGAATTATCTTGTTAATTATGTAGGATCTATACCAACTATTGCTTTCCAGCTCTTCATATTCTTAGCATCAACTTTCTACTTTGCAAAGGACGGTGATAAGTTATTGGAATATATCAAATTTGCCATTCCAACTGATAGAGAGCATTATTTTGATACTCTTTTTAGAGAAGTTGAAAGGGTTTTAAAGAGCATATTTTTTGGACATTTTCTTACCGCAATTTTAACTGGTATAATTGGAGGAGTTGGATTCTGGATCATAGGATATCCTTTCCCTTCATTTTTAGGAATATTAACCGGTTTCTTCCAGCTCATACCGTTTATTGGTCACTGGCCCCTACCTATTGTCCTTGCGGCTTATAGCATTTTTACAGGGAGCTACTTACAAGCTTTTGCTGTTATAACCCTTGGATTGATTATGAGCTTGGTTGACATTTATATCAGACCCAAAATATCCAGTAAATATGCAGATATTCACCCCCTGATATTCATACTCGGATTCCTGTGCGGACCATTGGTATTTGGTCTGGTTGGTTTTATTTTAGGCCCTCTTATATTAGGGGTTACATATGCAGCTGTTAAAGCATATAAAAAGGAAAATGATCTTGTCAAGAAAAATAAAAAAATTAATCCCTGAACTCAGGGTTTATACCAATCTTATTTGAACGGAATTAGAAGTTACAGTGTGATTTGAGCCTCTAGTATCTTTAAATGTTACAGTAAAACTTCCAATAAAGAAAGGATTAGAAACGGAAGCATTAGCGCCGAAATCCTGTTGAACTTCTGCATCTGTAGGTATATACAATTGAATAACGTAATTTTTAGTATCTCCAGGCTTCAATGTACCCAAAGTTTGCTTAACGCCTTGAGCGATAATCTGAACATCAGTTACATTCTCAGAACCTTTATTAGAAACTTCGTATTGAACTGTTACGTTCATACCCTTTCTAGCTGTTTCAGGGGCCTTTTGAAC
>JASEIM010000047.1:0-947 GCA_030017655.1 Methanobacterium sp.
ATGTAATGTTTGCAGCGTGGACAGAGCTTAAATCAGACTATTTTAGGATTGAAATTCTTTATTGTTCCAGATGTTGATCTGGGCTGGGGGGGCTTAAATCAGACTATTTTAGGATTGAAATTCCTTACCATGAACAAAAACTTCAGTCTCACCTTGTGCTTAAATCAGACTATTTTAGGATTGAAATCTCTGAAAACTTGTATCTTTGTGGGGTGGCCTTGAGCTTAAATCAGACTATTTTAGGATTGAAATCCAGTTGCTAGGAGCAGGTATAACTATTTTACCCCCCTGCTTAAATCAGACTATTTTAGGATTGAAATTGAAATAGCATTAGAATATGCTGATGAGATTTTTAAAGCTTAAATCAGACTATTTTAGGATTGAAATGTGAATGTGTGAACTGGATTTTTCTGTGTGGAATCCGCTTAAATCAGACTATTTTAGGATTGAAATATCAATCCGCTTAATGCAAGTTTCACTGCTCCTGGTGCTTAAATCAGACTATTTTAGGATTGAAATCGTGGAACAAATAGAATTCTGTCTTTTTCATCAGCAGCTTAAATCAGACTATTTTAGGATTGAAATCTGCTTGGCGCTGTTTCTAATGTTGCTGTCCTAGTGCTTAAATCAGACTATTTTAGGATTGAAATACAGGTCTGGAATTTCACTAATGCCCGGTACTGCCAGCTTAAATCAGACTATTTTAGGATTGAAATTATAAAAGAAGATAACTTCAACTTTGACGAAGCAAGCTTAAATCAGACTATTTTAGGATTGAAATGTGGAAGTGTAATAACTGGTGACTGTACCGAACAGAGCTTAAATCAGACTATTTTAGGATTGAAATAAAACAGCTGTAGAACTATCACCATACAGAAAAGAAGCTTAAATCAGACTATTTTAGGATTGAAATCGATCTGTCCGGTTCCAATCATGTAGGGCCGTAT
>JASEIM010000047.1:953-5558 GCA_030017655.1 Methanobacterium sp.
CAAAATCAAATTCTTTTTCTTCTCCTCTCCAGCTTAAATCAGACTATTTTAGGATTGAAATCCGAGTAATACTAGCCAGCTATGAGGCTAACTTTGCGCTTAAATCAGACTATTTTAGGATTGAAATCAGTTTCCTTAAATTGTACATAAGGATTTGTTAACGCTTAAATCAGACTATTTTAGGATTGAAATTGAACATTTAATGGACGATATTTATTTGGGAATTAAGCTTAAATCAGACTATTTTAGGATTGAAATTAAAATCAATCCCATCACAGAATCCTACTTCAAATCGCTTAAATCAGACTATTTTAGGATTGAAATCACATTATCTACACGAAATAGGAGTATAACAATTAGCTTAAATCAGACTATTTTAGGATTGAAATTTCTAATCACTCCTCATATACTCATACTTTGTAAATGCTTAAATCAGACTATTTTAGGATTGAAATCTCATTACATTATAGCTGTAAATAATATTATAAATAGCTTAAATCAGACTATTTTAGGATTGAAATTGTATCATTTGATTACCCAGGGCAGATCCTAATAGCGCTTAAATCAGACTATTTTAGGATTGAAATGGATTGGACGAATTAATTGACCTGGAAGTGCAGTAGCTTAAATCAGACTATTTTAGGATTGAAATTAGTAAACCCATATATAATTGTTACCAGGATTTATGCTTAAATCAGACTATTTTAGGATTGAAATTTAGATCTAGTTGTAAAAATGCATAAAAAAGGAGAGGCTTAAATCAGACTATTTTAGGATTGAAATTTCAAGAGTGTGTATATTTCGTCTAATACTATCATTGCTTAAATCAGACTATTTTAGGATTGAAATTTTTTTATAGAACTGGACAATACTTTTTTGGATTTCGCTTAAATCAGACTATTTTAGGATTGAAATTCATTTCAGCATATCCTACTTTAAAACTTTCAATAAGCTTAAATCAGACTATTTTAGGATTGAAATAAGCATATATGATGGATCATTATGATTGTTGGTATGGCTTAAATCAGACTATTTTAGGATTGAAATTATGGTGCTAAAAGAAACAATAGAGAACTATAATATGCTTAAATCAGACTATTTTAGGATTGAAATTGATCTAGGACAAATGCTTTAGAGATCCTAGTAAAAGCTTAAATCAGACTATTTTAGGATTGAAATCTGCTAATATTGGTTTTAGTATTGAACAAAGTAGAAGCTTAAATCAGACTATTTTAGGATTGAAATATTGTTAGTTCGGTTTGCATTTTATTCGTCCTCCATTTGCTTAAATCAGACTATTTTAGGATTGAAATCCACATGGAGTAGTATCCTATCAATAATCATAATAGGCTTAAATCAGACTATTTTAGGATTGAAATTCATTCATAACTCTTCTCACAATACTTGTCCAACCCGCTTAAATCAGACTATTTTAGGATTGAAATTTCACAGTAACATACAGAGGCTATGAAATAGACCCAAAGCTTAAATCAGACTATTTTAGGATTGAAATTACATCATATCAGGCGCAACACCTCTCTCATCATGCTTAAATCAGACTATTTTAGGATTGAAATTGGATTTTTGCAGCATATTCTTATATCTTTTTAATGCTTAAATCAGACTATTTTAGGATTGAAATGCAAATAATGTAGCACTAGATAAGGTGGTTACAGTGCCGCTTAAATCAGACTATTTTAGGATTGAAATACAAAAACGTTTTAACACAAATGGGATTCACAAATGCTTAAATCAGACTATTTTAGGATTGAAATAAAAACCTGAAAAACTTTTCAAAGACAATTATGGTGCTTAAATCAGACTATTTTAGGATTGAAATAGATCTGATGTGCCATTAGGTAATGATATTTTTAAAGCTTAAATCAGACTATTTTAGGATTGAAATGTCTTTTTATTTTCTAAAATTTATAAGATTTTAGAGCTTAAATCAGACTATTTTAGGATTGAAATTTTGCAAAAGGGGAAGTGTTAACTGATGTTAAAGAGCTTAAATCAGACTATTTTAGGATTGAAATTGAGGTTATTTGTATGATGGGGAGGTGATGGTTTTTGGGCTTAAATCAGACTATTTTAGGATTGAAATCTGAAAGCAGTTCATATTCAGGGCATTGTTTACTAGCTTAAATCAGACTATTTTAGGATTGAAATATATTATTATTGGAATTCATCTACATCTACTTGGAATGCTTAAATCAGACTATTTTAGGATTGAAATTCATTTTCAAATACTTGTGATCCTAAAATTGATAATAGCTTAAATCAGACTATTTTAGGATTGAAATCTGACATGATATTTATTCTCCGAATACTTTTTTAAGCTTAAATCAGACTATTTTAGGATTGAAATGGAAATTACTGACTATCTTCTTGTAGACAAGGCCTGCTTAAATCAGACTATTTTAGGATTGAAATAAATTCTTCCACATCCACTACTATTAATTTATAATCGCTTAAATCAGACTATTTTAGGATTGAAATCAGCACGGAAAATCACTGCTCATCTCAAAAAACTTCGCTTAAATCAGACTATTTTAGGATTGAAATACCAATATTCCAGTTAAATCAGTGAGTGATAAGGAGCTTAAATCAGACTATTTTAGGATTGAAATGACAATCTGCTTTCTAAGATTTCATTTATCTTTTTGCTTAAATCAGACTATTTTAGGATTGAAATGATGATATACTTGGAAGACAGCCTGGTGAGGCATTAGCTTAAATCAGACTATTTTAGGATTGAAATTCATTAATTCTAGATTTTAATAATAATTTTTGTAATGGCTTAAATCAGACTATTTTAGGATTGAAATATCATTAGCAAACAAATATGGATTAGATCCTTTTGCAGCTTAAATCAGACTATTTTAGGATTGAAATCCTGGTCTAATGGTAAACAAGAGTTGTTAAGAAATGGCTTAAATCAGACTATTTTAGGATTGAAATGATTCTTTGATAATTGAGGGGTATAATCCTAAGTCGCTTAAATCAGACTATTTTAGGATTGAAATATGGGATAAAATCACTGATATATGTAGAACTAATAAGCTTAAATCAGACTATTTTAGGATTGAAATATGTACGGGGCGGGGGGCTTGGAATATTTGACACAGGGCTTAAATCAGACTATTTTAGGATTGAAATTGATCAAAAACTTGTTATAATCACTTATTTGATATATGCTTAAATCAGACTATTTTAGGATTGAAATGCAAAAAAAGATTTAAATTATAGCATCTTAAAAACGCTTAAATCAGACTATTTTAGGATTGAAATTTATGTTCTATAAAATCACCAATCATATATGTATCAGCTTAAATCAGACTATTTTAGGATTGAAATCTACTTAAATTAGTGATTGGGTCAGTCATAGTTTCGCTTAAATCAGACTATTTTAGGATTGAAATAATTAACACTTGATTCTAAAGATTTCAGCACTAAAGCTTAAATCAGACTATTTTAGGATTGAAATCGAAAAACAGGTAGATTGAAAACAAGCATAGAATATGAGCTTAAATCAGACTATTTTAGGATTGAAATCATAAAAGGGTACTTTTTTAGAGTATCTTTCGATGCTTAAATCAGACTATTTTAGGATTGAAATTAATAAAAGAGATGTGATACTGATGAAGAAGGTAAAGCTTAAATCAGACTATTTTAGGATTGAAATATGAAAAGATAACTGATGAAGAACTGGAAGATCACTTGGCTTAAATCAGACTATTTTAGGATTGAAATTTTATTCTTTTATTGGGGGTGTTGTTCATTTCCTTTTGCTTAAATCAGACTATTTTAGGATTGAAATGATATGGTGTTAAAACAGGAACATCTATATTATTTTTGCTTAAATCAGACTATTTTAGGATTGAAATAGTTTTTATAGATATTCTGGAAAACCGGTTTATATTGCTTAAATCAGACTATTTTAGGATTGAAATCATACCTTCCACGTTCTGACTGCATTTCCCTACCTCAGCTTAAATCAGACTATTTTAGGATTGAAATTCAATATATCCTCCGAACATGCACCGTGCATCTGACGCTTAAATCAGACTATTTTAGGATTGAAATTAAGATAAAAACAAAACATATTAGACGGTTTACCTTAGGCTTAAATCAGACTATTTTAGGATTGAAATGGAATTAGGGAAGTGATCGACTTGGAAGTGGAGTATGCTTAAATCAGACTATTTTAGGATTGAAATGATGCAACGCCTCTCTCATCCTCACTTATGGTGGATAAGCTTAAATCAGACTATTTTAGGATTGAAAAAGATTAAGTTCGTTAAACTTCCATATTACGAAGATAAATTTTAATATATTAAATCCTTTTTTTGGGAAAGCCTGCAAGAACTTCGCATTATAATCAGTGTTTAATTAGCTAAAAATATAAGAATAAAAAAAATTAATTTTGTTTAATTTAATAAAATCTGGGCCTTACCTTTTTCCAGTAGTAGCATTTAGCAGTGCCTCTGTATTTGGTGTAAGTAACTTGTTTTTGAACTTTCCCTTGATTATATATTATATAGGTGCTCCTTAATTTAGTTCTACTAACTTTTTTCAGGTATAGTTTTGCCTTAGAATTAAATA
>JASEIM010000048.1 GCA_030017655.1 Methanobacterium sp.
AATCTGCTCTATTTTAACAGATTTCAAAATAGCTTTGAATATTTTAATAATAGGGGGTAAAGACTCCCCTAATAGAGAGATTATCTCTATTATTTTTTTTAAATTTAATTTCTGACCCTTTTCTTCCGCTTTTTCCTCTTTTCTTATGTCTTTTCCAGTTTTATCCTTTTGAATTTCTCTTTGGATTAATTTAATCTTCATCCATATTATTTTTAAATATCCATCGAATTTGAAACCCTGGCTACTTAAATCAATACATATCTCAAATGGAACCACCAGAATACATGCAAAAATTAATATTATAATTAATATAATGGCGGTTGCAAGGATCAATTAGTTCACTCTCTAAAAATTAGAGATAAAAGAGAAATTATTATTCTGTCTCTTCTTTATTTTCCTCTTTAGTTAAGTCTTTGACAGTTTCCTTACTTTCTTTCATGAGATCAATTACTGCAGGTACTGCTTCAGAAATAGCACGGCTAATTGGATTTGGGGGTGTTAAATGCATTACTCTTACTCCTTCAGGACCTGTAACACCTTTAAATACTACTATCATGGCTATAGGCTCTATACCAGCACCTCCACCAGCACCACTGCCTTTACCTCCTCCCTGATTTGCCGGTCCGCTGCCCTCACCGCTCCCAGCACCAAATGCCATCCCAAATTTAGTAACAGGAATCAGAATTTTATCTTCGGTCTCTATTGTTTCGCCTATTACATTTTCTGTGGCTAAAACTTTTAAAAGTTCTTCCACAGTTGTTTTAATTGGTTCTACATCCATATTATAACCCTCTAACAATTTTTTTACAGTTATATTATTAATTTAATACTATATAAAAATAATGACTGTTTTTTTGTTTAAATAATGTCTAATATTAATTTAAAAAGTATTATAAAGTACAATAATTCCCTAATATAAATAAATTAGTAATTTAGTAGTTTTATATATAAATACATCTTATTAAGTTGTCATATCGCAAATAAAACTTCAAATAACAATTTAATATTTCACAGCTTAAAAATATTAAAAATTAAATATATTCATCCAATCCCTATTTTTCCAAAAAATATTTAGCAAATAAGGGAAAAGGTTATATATGAATTCATTTATATTCAAATACTCCAGACGGGCCGGTGGTCTAGGGGTATGATACCTCCCTGACACGGAGGTGATCACGAGTTCGAATCTCGTCCGGCCCATATGCCGTGGTAGTTCAGTTGGGAGAACGCCAGACTGAAGATCTGGATGTCGCTGGTTCAAGTCCGGCCCACGGCACTTTCTTTACTTAAAATAATTACTTTTGTATTTCAAAATTATTTTCCTCTAACTTAAACTATTTTTAGCCAAATAAAAGATTTAATATCTAAAAATTAATATCATTTTGGAGGAAAGATATGAGCAAGAAAACATTCTGTCCACGCTGCGGTTCGCATAAAATAAAATATGAGCAAATTTATGAAGGTACTGGCACATGGAAATGCTATCACTGCGGATATGATGGTTCCATAGTTATAGAGGATGGAAACCTTGAAAAAAATCTCAGAGAAGCCAAAAAGATGGAAAAATTATCTAAAAAACTTTTATGGAGAAGATAATCATTCATAATCTCATAAAATAGAACCTTTTAAATAAGTACTTGTAGCTTCTTCTATCCTAACTTCTACAAATTCGCCAATATTCGCATTTTCAACAACAACAGGCTTGTAAGAATTAGTTCTTCCGATATATCCACCTTTACTGCCTTTTTCTATTATCAGTATTTCCTGAATGCTACCTACTTGTTTTTGATTATTTTCAAATAATATCTTTGATTTCAATTCATTTAATGCTTTAGAACGTTTTTTCATTAAATTATAATCAATTTCAGATAAAGATGAAGATATCGCCCTTGGCCTATGCCCATATTTGGAAATATGGATAAAATCTGGCTTAATCTCTTTAATCACATTCAATGTGTCTTCAAATGCTTTATCTGTTTCAGTAGGATATCCTACAATGATATCGGTTGCAATGGAAATTTCGGGTATTTCTTCCCTAAACCTGGATATTATTTCTTTAAATTGTTCTGCTGTGTTTCCGCGGTTCATATCATCCAATACCGAATCATTTCCGCTTTGAACTGGTATGTGTATGAATTTATAAATATTCTTATGCTTAAAAGCTTCAATAAGCTCACTAACATTTCCCATCATGCTCTTTGGGTGCATCATTCCAATTCGTAGCCTGAAATCACCATGAATGTTAGTTACTTGTCTTATTAAATCTGCTAATGTTTCTCCAGTGTCTTTCCCATAAGCTGCTGTATCCTGAGCTGTAAGCTGGATTTCAACGCAGCCTTCATTTACTGCTTCTCCAACTTCTTTTTTAATTAAATCAACTGGATAACTCTGAAGTTTTCCCCGTGCAAATCTGGTACAGCAGTAAGTGCAGCTTCCATTGCATCCTTCACATATTTGAGCTATATGTACAAATTGATTAAAACGTATCTTTGGAAGACCTGGCTTTATCTCATTGCCATGTCCCATAATTCTCATACTTTTACCATTAAGAGATGATTCTACAACATCTGCAGTTGATTTAATTTGACGTGGTCCAATCCATCCCGCAGCTGGTGCTGCTTTTTTCAGTCTATCTGGATCAATTTCCACCATACATCCAGACACAATCAATTTTTTATTTGGAAATTCTTTTTGAATCCTATGAATCCTGTTCAGGACCTTTTGTTCTGTCGGATGTTTAACGTAGCATGTATTAACAATAATTACATGAGCATCTTCAAGTTCTTCCACTATTTCAGCATTTTTTTCCGTTAGAAGCCCTGCCATTATCTGTGAGTCTCCCTGGTTGAACGTGCAGCCAAATGTTTCAATGTAAACCTTCATTTTATCCTGTATCCTTAATTTAGTCCTTTTTAAGTTAATGGTAACCGTATCATCAAAGTTTATTAATTAAAATTAGTTTAATCAATTAAGTAACTTTAAAATAAGATTTATTTAAAATTTAAAGTTTATTTTCAGGCCATCCATGATCTCCTATCATAGGAACAAAAGCAACTCCGCCAATTGATTTTTTATCAAATTCTTCCTCTGATTTTCTGGTAATACAGATAAGGTCCTGAAGATATCTGTGCTCTCCAACAGGAATTAACAGAATTCCACCAATTTTAAGCTGCTCTTTTAATGGTTCTGGTAATTTAGGGGCACTGGCAGTGCCGTATATTCTATCAAAAGGTGCTTCTTCAGAATATCCTTTTGTTCCGTCTCCCAGAATTACTGTTATATTTTCAGAGTATCCTGTTCTCTTTAAATTTTCTTTTGCTGTTTCTGCAAGAGATTCTATTCTTTCTATACTGTATAAATGTCCTTTTTTGCCTAGTATTTCTGCAACAACAGCAGCATTATATCCAAAACCAGTTCCAATTTCTAAAACTTTCATACCCTCTTCCAGGGAAAGTATTTCACATATCATTGCCACCATGTGAGGTGCTGAGATAGTTTGACCTTCTCCAATCGGAAGAGGTTGATCAGCATATGCATAAGGCCTATTTGAAGCGGGTAGAAATTCTTCTCTTGGAACTTTCTCCATTGCCTTTCTAACTTTCTCTGTTTTAATATATCCCATTTCTGAAAGTCTTCTTACAAGTTCAATTCTTTCATTTTCCATCATACTAATTTAGAGCTTAAATCATAATTATATCTTACTGATTTATCTAAAGGTTTTCCATAAACTCTTTTTGTTACATAAGCCTTTGCAAAGCCCTTTCTGACCTTTCTTTCAATTGTTTTTATTGAATTCACTCTAAAAATAAGATTTCCAAGTTTAATTACATCTCCAACATGGAATTCAAAGTCTCTGTCAACTTCAACTTTCTTAGATATAATTCTACCTCCAAAATCCACTGAAATCCCAATCCTTGCCGGTATATCAAGTGAAGATGCCCAGATAGTATTTATTTCATTGACATTACTTTTGTTTGTTCTTCCTCCTCTTTTTGTTTCAATTGATGTTATTTCAACTTTTTTATCTTCAAATTCAAGAACATCCCCCAAACTAAGTTCTTCATCTGGATAAAGCTTAATAAAACCCTTACTGGAAGATTCGAATTCACTGATAACAATCCGTACATCAACTGGTTTTTCTCGTGCTATGATTTCTCTGTAAACATTGCCACACTCTTCACACTTTAAAAGTAGTTCCTTTGAATGTTTACCCTTTGATTTTAATATTTCGTAGTATTCAGATTCACATGCGGGGCATTTCATTTATTTTCCCTCAGTTAAATTCTTATTCAAATAATGTAATAAAAAGAACCTGTATGGCATTTTTTTAACAGGTTTAATTGTATTCAATAAATAATATTTAATATGAACATTATCAATTTATTGTTTTATGATTATTAAATATAATGTAGAAACAATAAAAAGTCTTAGATAATCACATAACCTATTTATCTTTCATTTTAAGGTAATGATTAACCAGTCCGCCATCTTCAAGAATATCAAGCATGAATTTCTTAAATGGCTCGATTTTAAATGTTTTTTCAGTAGTTAAATTATGAATAATACCTTTTGAAAGGTCTATTCTTAATATATCGCCTTTATTCACTTTTATATCGGCCACGATAACTGGTAACCCTACATTTATGGCATTTCTGTAAAATATTCTTGCAAATGATTTTGCAATTACTGCAGAAACTCCTGCATGTTTAATAGCTACTGGAGCCTGCTCTCTTGATGAACCGCAGCCAAAGTTTTCATCTGCAACAATTATATCTCCCTTTTCCACATTTTTAGAAAATTCAGGATCCACTCCTTCCATTACATGGGCTGCAAGGTCATCTAAACTGAAAGTTCTCAGATATCTTCCAGGAATTATTACATCAGTGTCAATATTTTCTCCAAATTTCCATACTCTGCCTTGTATTTCTTTCATATAAATCATCAATAGTTATTTTATGATAAAGCCATTATTCCAGGCCTTTGTAATAATTAGTTTACCGCCAACATCTTTCATTGTGTCTTTTGCTGCCCTTGATATGCCTTTTGTCTTATCATCTGTAATTGCATAAACAGTTGGTCCAAATGAACTCATACCCACTCCAGCTGCGCCTTCAGATTTCATATTTTCAATTATTTCATTAATTATTGGATCCTGGAGTTCAAGTTCTATCTTCTTAAAACCAGTGTTCTGTATCATATTAACTGAATCGCCGAACGAATCTAAATCCTCTTCAACTACCGAAGGCATCATCTTTACCAGCAAGATGTGGGACAGTCTTTGAACTTCATTTAAAGGTATTGGGCAGTATTTTTGAAAAATATTTACTTCTTTTGGACCTGAAGCTCCTGCGGGGACATCAGGTATAGCAAGAATTATATTCCAATCTTCTGGAAAATCATATCTCGTTATTAATGGTGCTGGAGAAGCTGTAGATGCT
>JASEIM010000049.1 GCA_030017655.1 Methanobacterium sp.
CGTCGATTTAAGAGCAGCCCACGAAAAATCTCTTTACATGGGATTAAATGTATTTAATGGTGGAGTGGCCGATATGTATCACGAGGGTGTCGTTGAACCGCAAAGAGTCAAAAAACAGGCAATTCAATCTGCAGCAGAAGCTACAGAGATGCTCCTTCGTATCGATGATATGATCGCTTCAAAAGGTATAAGCGGCGGTGATATGGAAGGAATGGAAGGCATGCCTGGTGGAATGCCTCCAATGATGTAATTAGGGCTTAAGGCCTTAAATTCTTTTATTTTTTAATATAATTAAATTTTATTTTTAAAATACTTAAATATTAGTTGGATTGAAATTTTGATATATTAACAAAAGGGATTTTATTTTAATTGAGCTGTAATCCATAGGTATATGTAATTCAAAATATAATCTAAAATATAAAATCAGGACATGATTGAATGATAGAATATGTTTTTGGTCTGGCTGTGAGGGTTCTTTTAACTGATGATCAAGGTAAAATCCTTATTATTAAGAGATCTTCTGATTCTCGAACTAACCCTGGAAAATGGGAGCTTCCTGGAGGAAAAGTAGATCAGGGAGAATCATTTGATCAGGCGCTTATAAGAGAAGTATATGAGGAAACAAAGTTAAAAATAGCATTAGATCATGTTGTTGGAGTATCTGAACAAAATTTACCTTTAATAAGGGCAGTACATATTATCATGTCTGGTAAAATAGTAGAAGGTGAACTTAATCTTAGCGATGAACATGAAGGTTATGCATGGGTATTTTTTGAAAATCTCACTGATTATGAATTAGCTGACTGGTTCCATGATTTTATTATAAATCAAAATACTGCTAAAAGTGAACCTGATGATAAACACGAGGAAAAAATAAGTTCTAAAGAAGCTTTAAAACCGTTTATAACTCCAATTAAAACATCCGTAGATAAAATGTTAGGTAAAAAATAGATTATTTTTTTAAGAATTATAAATATATCTTCAGATTTAATGACCCTAAAATATCGTCTTTAGTCTTATTTTTTAAATTATTTTCTTATTCGATGCTTTATACCTTCTAAAAGATGCAATTTAATCAGAATATTTATAATGATTAATCAATATTTATAATGATTAATAATAGTAAAATATTTATACTAAAAAGAACTTAGAAATTATCACAATTGATTTAAAAAAATTAAAAACGGCGGGAGAAAAAATGGTACATGATACGGATGTCCTGCTTAATGAAAAAAGGATTTTCAAACCAAGTGAAACAATAGTTGGAAAAGCACACATAAAAGATTTGGAAGCAGAACTTGAAAAAGGAAAAGATATAGAAAAATACTGGGCAGAGAAAGCCGAACAATTTGTCTGGTTTAAAAAACCAGATAAAATATTGGATGACAGCAATAAACCATTCTTTAAATGGTATGTAAATGGAAAAATCAATTTGGCATACAATGCTGTTGATAGATGGATCCACACAGATAAAAGAAACCAGATAGCTATCCTGTATGTAAATGAAAGAGGACATGAGAAGAAATTAACTTATTACGAACTTTACAGAGAAGTAAATAAGTTTGCAAATGCACTTAAAAATTTAGGAGTAAAAAAGGGAGATAAGGTCTCAACATATCTTCCAATGTGTCCAGAACTCATTATTTCATTATTAGCATGTACTAAAATAGGAGCAATACACAGCGTAGTTTATTCAGGATTAAGTGTAGGTGCATTTGTAGAGCGAATAAACGATGCAGAAGCAAAAATTTTGATAACAGCAGATGGAACATTTAGAAGAGGCAAAGTAATAGATTTAAAGAAAATTGCAGATGAAGCAATGCTTCAATGTCCTACAGTAGAAACTGTAATTGTGGTTAAACACACTGGAATTCCAATAGAAATCTCAGATTTAAGTGGAAGGGAAATATTTTATGAGACATTGATTGAGGGAGAACCAGCAGAATGTGAAGCAGAAGAAATGGATGCAGAAGATCCTCTGTTTCTTTTATACACTTCTGGAAGTACAGGAAAACCAAAGGGAGTTTTACATACAACTGCAGGATACATGGTAGGCGTTGCAACAACACTTAAAAACGTATTCAATATACATGATGGAGATCTCTGGTGGTGTACTGGAGATATTGGATGGATTACAGGCCATAGTTATGTCATTTACGGTCCTCTTCTTCTTGGTACAACTACTCTTGTATATGAAGGAGCTCCAGATTACCCCGACCCTGGAATCTGGTGGAAAATAGTGGAAAAATATGGGGTAACCAAATTTTACACTGCACCAACAGCTATAAGACATCTTATGAGATTTGGAAAGAAGTATCCAAGTTTATACAACCTTTCATCCCTTAAAATCCTTGGAACTGTGGGTGAACCAATAAATCCTGAGGCATGGATGTGGTTTTACAAAAATGTTGGAGGAGAGCAGTGCCCTATAATGGATACATGGTGGCAAACAGAAACAGGAATGCATATGATTGCACCTTTACCTGTGACTCCTCTTAAACCAGGTTCAGCAACAAAAGCATTACCAGGAATAGATGCTGATGTTGTGGATGATGAGGGAAATCCAGTTCCACTGGGAAAAGGAGGTTTACTGGTAATTAAAAAACCGTGGCCTTCGATGTTCAGAACTCTGTATAAAGATGAGGAAAGGTATGTAAATGCCTACTGGAACGAAATTCCAGGATGCATATATGCAGCAGGAGATATAGCCAGAAAAGACGAAGACGGCTACTTCTGGATACAGGGGAGATCAGATGATGTCCTAAAGATAGCAGGACATAGAATTGGTACTTCTGAAGTTGAATCTGCGTTTGTAAGCCACCCTGCAGTCGCAGAAGCAGCAGTAATTGGTAAATCAGATCCAATTAAAGGAGAAGTTATTAAAGCATTTGTAATTTTAAGAGAAGGTTATAACCTTAATACAAAGTTAATAGAAGAACTTAAAAAACATGTAAGATACGAATTAGGACCAGTTGCAGTTTTAGGCCAAATAACTCAGGTTGATTCACTTCCCAAAACCAGAAGTGGAAAAATAATGAGGAGAGTTTTAAGAGCGAGAGAGAGAGGAGAAGATATAGGAGATACATCAACACTTGAAGAATAAATGTGATAGAAAGAAGGGATTCAAATGGTTGAAGATATAATGTCCAATGTGCAGATAAAGGATACAACTGCAAATCCTGCACCTCTTGGACTTTTAGGATTTGGATTAACAACTGTCCTTTTAAATATCCATAATGCAGGATTTTATGATCTAAACAGTATGATACTGGCTATGGGGATAGCCTATGGGGGAATAGCACAGATAATTGCAGGTGCAATGGAATATAAGAAGGGAAATACATTTGCAACTGTCGCATTCAGCTCATATGGGTTGTTCTGGTGGTCACTTGTGCTCCTGCTTGTCTTACCAAAGATGAATCTAGCAACCGCAGCGGATCCCATATCCTTAGGAGCTTATCTTTTTATGTGGGGGCTCTTTACTTTAGTAATGTTCTTTGGAACTTTAAAATTAACTCGAGGACTACAGGTTATATTCTTAAGTCTTGCAATACTGTTTTTCCTCTTATCTTTAGGAGAATTTACAGGTAACGGATTGATAACAGTGATTGCAGGATATGAGGGGATATTTACTGGAGCAAGCGCAATTTATGTAGGTCTTGCAGAGGTGATTAATGAGGTTTATGACAGAAATGTTTTACCAGTTTAGCGGAGATCTTAGAATTATTTTTATTCTTTTTTAATGATTTTAAAGAACTTAACAATCTTAAATATATTCTGAAATGCAAAAGAAAATTATCTCATGATTTTACTGCAGATTATTAATCTGTATCCAGTGAAGATAGTATTTACTCTCTTTTTTTTTAAATTGAGTCTCATTTAAAACTAAAAGTAATTTTTAAAATATAATCGCTTAAAATTCAAATCAATAGCATCTATTTAGTTTATTTCCATTAATATTGACTATTTAAACTAATTTAATCACTTAAAAATATTTATTAATCGTTATTTTAAAATTTAAGTCTTTTAAGCCCGTATTTTTCAAAAAAAATGAAACGTTTAAATAATGGTTATATCAATCTTATAACAGATGTTTCATAGTTTTATGTAATAAAAACGAAGAAATATGGAATAATATAAAATTAAAGAGGCGGTGAAATGGAAAATGAAAACTGTTTGCATGAGTTGTTAGACATGTTCATACATCTTTTGCGGAGTAAAGAAGTGGATAGCAACGAAGAAGAACAGATGTTTTTAAACAGGCTATTCAGCCTAAAAAGGAAAGTTTCTGTAGAAATTAAATACCTTAAAGAGGGAGATCCAAGCCTGAATGTAGGAAGAGTATTACTGGATAATATAACAAATGAAATTAAGAAAGAAATTTTCTACAATACAATTGCCTTTGCAGAATACAGAGAAGCAGGTGAGGAAATAATTCTTGTTAAAGGAAATGAAAATGCAATGGACGCACTTTTAAGACAAGCTGAAATGTTAGGAATTAAATGGAAAAATTTAGACTTTCAAGACCGTATAATGGATATGAGGAACTAAATATATTTCTGATAATTATTTACACTGTTTCCATCTTTAGTATTCAATAATTTCCATTAATGCAAAGATAAAATAGACTTAATAGAGAATATCTTATTGCATACGCTAAATTAAAATATATTTTATGAAATCAAAGTCTAAATCTTTAAAAATTAAAAAAGAACTTAAACTTTAATTTCAAATCCCAGATCAACTTCATTAGCAGGTTTACCTCCTTTAATGCCCCAATTTTTTAAAGGGGGCTCATATAACACCATTACTATGCCATCGCCATTTATTCCTGGATCTGAAGCTAAATTGTTTACTATGGCTTTATATAGTGCTTTTTTAGATTCTATAGATCTTCCTTTAAATAAAGTAATTTCAATAAGAGCCACATTGTCTGTTTTAGTGGATGGTATCTCAAAGTACTCCTTATCGAGCTCATACATCCTCTGTAACCTATCATAATCTGGGATTTTAATTGCCTCAACTAGAGCATCATGAACTCCATCTAATATTGCCTTTTTATATTTTTC
>JASEIM010000050.1 GCA_030017655.1 Methanobacterium sp.
GGGAAATATCAATTTAATATCAATGAAAGATACTCATATTGTAGTTGCAGGTATTGATAAGCTGGTAAGAACCATTGAAGAGGGAATATCTGTTGTAAAGCTTGAAACAATATTTGCAACAGGGAAAACAACCCCTGCATACATGAATGTTATTTCATCACCATCAAAAACAGCAGATATTGAACAGGTGCTTCTAAAGGATATGTACGGTGCCAAAAGAGTTATACTGATACTTCTAGATAATGGAAGGCGCGAAGCACTTGAAGAAAATGAAGAAAGTCTACTTTGTATTGGCTGCGGTAGCTGTATCGTTTCATGCCCTGTTTATAATGTAACTGGATATGAATTCGGTTATAAAGGATATTTAGGGGGTAGAGGAGTAGCATTAAGTCGTTTTATTAAAGACCTTGAAACATCTTATAACTCTGGATTATATAAATGCACTTTATGCGGTTTATGCACTTTAGAATGTCCTGTTAATATAAAAACAAACAGAATGATCGAGAGATTAAGAAAGGAATCTGTTGATAATGATATATTTCCAGGAAAACATCATGAAACCGCAG
The DNA here is from genome assembly GCA_030017655.1 of Methanobacterium sp. NCBI lineage: Archaea > Methanobacteriati > Methanobacteriota > Methanobacteria > Methanobacteriales > Methanobacteriaceae > Methanobacterium > Methanobacterium sp. The sequence goes on from JASEIM010000050.1 coordinate 567, forward strand.
CGAGAATTAAGAAGAAGGGATCACCTTTTGAAAATTAGATTTTTGGTTAAATGTAAAATATAAATAATTGTTAATATAATTTAAACAAAAATAAGCAAATAAATTATAGTTAGAAACCTATTTATTATACTTAAAAACAGAAATATTAAACAAATTGTCATAATATTTTTAGGGTAACAATTCTGGAGTTTAATAAGTAAATAGGATGAATTAACCTATATTTTAATGCTTAGTACCATTATAACTATCTGATTAATAAATGGAGGTATATAATTTGCTTCTCTTAATAAGTCCAATAAACACTGAAGAGGCACACGAAGCCATAGCAGGCGGTGCTGATATAATCGACGTCAAAAATCCAAAGGAAGGATCACTGGGTGCAAACTTTCCATGGGTCATTAAAAGCGTGAGGGAAATGACTCCAAAAGATATGCTTGTAAGCGCAACACTGGGTGATGTACCATACAAACCAGGCACAGTATCACTTGCAGCATTGGGAGCATCAGTTTCAGGAGCAGATTACATTAAAGTAGGATTGTACGGAACAAAAAACTATGATGAAGCACTCGAAGTTATGGAAAATGTCGTTAAAACAGTTAAAGATTATAACAAGGATGCTCTTGTGGTGGCATCAGGGTATGCAGATGCACACCGTGTAGGTGCAGTAGATCCAATGGAAATACCAAGGGTTGCTGCAGATTCCGGTGCAGACCTTGCAATGGTGGACACTGCAGTTAAAGACGGTAAAACACTTTTTGACTTTATGGATGAAGAGTTAATAACCAGATTCAATGAGGAAATTCATGATTACGGGCTGAAATCAGCGCTTGCAGGATCGGTTAAAAAGGATCAGCTTTCCATTTTATACAAATTGGGCTGTGATGTAGTCGGTATCAGAGGAGCCGCATGTACAGGTGGTGACAGGAACTCGGGAAAGATTCACCGAAGTGCGGTTAGTGAATTAAAGAAAATGATTGAAAATTTTTAAGCCTAAAATACTCTTATTTTCCTCTTTTATAGAAAACTTTTAAATGTTTAAAAAACAGAAAATTTAAAAACCATATAGTTTTTTTTATAGTTACTCGAAAAAATATGGAGGTATTTGGTGTACTTTAATAAATTAAAAAATGCCCAGGAAGGTTATACATTTGATGATTTTTTAATGATACCTTCTGCATCTTCTGTAGAACCAAAAGATGTAAAAACAAAGTCAAGGGTTTCAAATAAATACGATATAAATATCCCTATCATCAGCTCAGCAATGGACACTGTAACAGAATCTGCAATGGCAATAGCGCTTGCTCAGGAAGGTGGAATAGGAGTCATACACAGAAATATGACCATAGAAGAACAGGTTGAAGAAGTTAAGAATGTAAAAACATCAAGCGACCTGACAATAAGAGATGTTATCACTATCACTCCTGATTCTTCAATTAAAGATGCAAATGATATAATGAACTATGAAGATGTTAGCGGTCTTCCAGTAGTGAAAGATGATATTGTTGTGGGAATTATAAGCAGAAGAGATATAAAACCCATTATTAATTCCGATTTTAACAAGAAAGTAGAAGAAATAATGACTGAAGATGTGCTCACCATCCCTGAATCAACATCCCCAGATGAAGCACTGGATATTGCATATGAAAACAAAGTAGAAAGGCTTCCAGTAGTTCGCAATGGGAAAATCATGGGGATAGTTACAGTCCGTGATATTCTGGAGCGTAAGAAATTTCCAAAAGCTTCCAGGGATAAAAGGGGAAAATTTCTGGTTGCTGCAGCAACAGGTCCATTTGATCTGGAACGTGCCATGGCACTTGACGATGCAGGGGCTGATATAATAGCAATAGACGTTGCACATGCACATAATTTAAACGTTGTTGATTCTGCAAAGAATATTAAAGATAATATCGACGCTGATTTAATTGTGGGTAATATAGCAACAGCTGAAGCTGCAGAAGACTTACTTGCCAAGGAAATAGACGGGCTTAAGGTGGGTATTGGTCCCGGATCAATATGTACCACAAGAATAATCGCAGGAGTGGGTGTTCCCCAATTAACAGCTGTATCACAGGTAGCTGATGTTGCAAGCCAGTATGATATTCCAGTTATTGCAGATGGTGGTTTAAGATTTTCAGGAGACATAGCAAAGGCCATAGCTGTTGGTGCTGACTGTGTAATGCTTGGAAGTTTGCTTGCAGGGACATATGAAGCTCCTGGAGATGTTGTAATAATGAATGGAAGAAAATTCAAACAATACAGGGGAATGGGTTCCCTTGGAGCAATGACCGGCGGATTCGGTGCAGGGACAGATAGATACTTCCAGGAAGTTAAAGGATCCATGAAACACTCTAAACTGGTGCCTGAAGGCGTTGAAGGAGTTGTCCCATACAAGGGACCGGTCAGCGAAGTTCTTTTCCAGTTAATTGGAGGGCTTAAATCTTCAATGGGGTACTGTGGTGCAGAAACAATTAAAGATATGAAGGAAAAATCAAGATTCATCAAGATCACAGCAAGCGGAATGGCAGAAAGCCATCCACACGACCTCACAATAACCAATGAAAGTCCCAATTACCCTACAACAAGGTTGATATAAGACCACACTTCTAAATCCATTATTTAAATTAAATTTTTTTTTAATTTCTAAAACTTTTTTTTATTTTATTTGATTACAGATCAAGTGAAACATTATGAAATCATTTATAATACTCTGCGGTGGAAGAAGCAAAAGAATGGGGAAAGATAAAGGTTCCCTTATTTTAAAGGGGAAACCAATGATATTCCATGTACTTGATACAATATCAGATATTGCAGATGAAATAATACTTGTTCTAAGAGATGAAAAACAGGTAGAAAGTTATAAAAAATTATTAAAGAATGATTATGGGAATCTGAATATAGTTACAGACAAAAATAAAGATCGGGGCCCATTAATAGGTATATTGACCGGGCTTTCGGCCATAAAGTCTGACTATGCTCAAATTTTACCATGTGATTCGCCCTTTATCTCTCAAGAATTTGTTTTAAATATGTTCAAAGCCGTAGAAACTAATAAATATGATGCAATAGTTCCGGTATGGGAAGATGGGTATGTTGAACCGCTTCATTCAATTTATAAAAAAACTGTTTCAGATACTATTTCCAAGCTCATTGAAGAAGGAAAAATGGACGTAAAATCGTTGATTAAGAATATAAATGCCAGATACGTTGATACAAAAGAACTTGACGCTACCACACAAAGTTTTCAGAATATAAATACAATTAAAGACTTTCAAAACTATTAAACCAAAAGTGATTTCATGAAGATTCAGTTCCCCTTAAAAGATTTAAAATCAATCAGTAACAGATTAATAGCTGCGTCTTTTCTTATCTTAGTTCTTTTTGCTCTTTTTATTTATTACAGTGAAAACTATGAAACACAAGCCCAGTATCCATCAACCAGAACAGTTTTATCAGACTATCCAGAAGGAAAAATGATTTCAGTAGATGGTGACGTTATAGCTGTTTATGAAGGTGGATTTTATCTGGAAGATGATTATAAAGGAGAAAGTGTAACATATAATGTTAGTTCTTCATCCAAAGTTGAAATGTATGATAAAGTATCAGTCTTAGGAAAACTGGGGCCTTCATACACTGTTAAAGTTTCAAAGATACTTGTACATAAAAAATGGAAAGAAGACTTTATTCTTTATAGATCTGGAATTGGAGGTTTATTTTTAGCAGTTATTTTCTTTATATACTGGAAATTTGATTTTAAGAATCTTGAATTTATTAGAAGGAAGGAGAAATAAATGCCTGACTGGATAACTCATATTTTAGTTGCCTGGACATCCTGCAAGGTTCTGGGATTTAAATTCAGGGAATTTGACAACGAAAACACAGTGCTGGTTATGGTTGGTTCCCTGATTCCAGATATATTCAAAATATATATTCCCCTGGACTTCTTTGGTATTTATTTACAGTATTTTATATATCCTATCCATTTACCCCTTGGGTCTCTAATAATGGCTGCTTTAATTACTCTACTTTTCAGGGATAAGAAAATGGTTTTTATATTCCTGATTTTCGGCTTTTTCACCCATTATGCTCTTGATTCTCTTCTTACCTATGTAAGTGGTGGGATGGAACTGCTTTTCCCCTTCAGCTGGGCAGAGTGGCAGCTGAAAATTATACCGGTTGATGATTACAATTTAATGATCTTAGTAGGGATTATTGCCTTTTCTGTATATGCTGTTTCAAAAATATCTAAAAGATGTTCACAGTAGATACTTTTTCAATAAAAAGAATAATATAGTCTTAAGGATATTACTGGAAATAACTAATTGATGATACTCCAAGTGTTAACATTATATTTGAGCATATATAGAAGATAGGATGGCAATAACCATATAACCCTTTTTTTTAAC
>JASEIM010000051.1 GCA_030017655.1 Methanobacterium sp.
TTTTTTTAATTATGGTTCGGAAAAATAAAATTTTCCTCAACCTCAAAAATTTTTTATTGTTTTGTAGTTTATCAGTGGGTTAGAGGTTCTATAAATAATTTTCGTTATTCGTTTAATAATTTAAAAATAAAAAGGAATAAAATTAGAAAGGCAATGATGAATAAATGCCCTTCAATATGTAAGTTGCTGTATTCCAATTAGTAATGGTGCCTAATGTATTATCATAACTTGTTGCATCGGCATTATACCATCTACCATTAACATATAGCTGTGCCCAGACGTGTCCATATGTATTCCCACTGTTAAATGTACAGGTACCGTGTACGTATCTCGCTGGAATCCCTGCTGCTCTTGCTAGTGCTACCACAAGATGTGAATGGTCTACACAGTTTCCCCTCATATCATGTAGAGTATTTACTGCTCCACGCAATGTATTATAGTAGAATGAATAAGCCAGGTTATCTCTAACATATTCAAATATCCTTACCGCATTATTATATGTATTACGTTTTTGAATTGTTATATATGGTTGATATTCACTTAATGCTGTCTGATAATCATTATAATCCTGTAAATATTGAGTGTATGTCTGATTTGCTGCTAAATAATTGTTATATGCCGTATTAGTTTCATTCCAGGCATTCCATGCTTCATTAAATGCAGTTTCGTTTCCACCGAATATTTCATCATCTAATTGAGGTTCAGGTCCGGGTTCTGGCACTTCTGTTGGTTTTTCCACAGTTTCTGGTGGTTCTGGTGCAGTATTTGGATTAGGTACTGTAACATTCTCTAAAACGGTTATTGAATTCATTTTTGACACTATTTCAGAAGTAATATTACAATTGGCAGTTGAGTACATACATTCCTCGGGAGGAACATCCCTTACTTTATACGTCCTGTAAACATATTTGTAGTAATATTTATAGTAATATTTGTAAACGTACTTTGTTTTATACTTTGTTCTCCATTTTCCCCTTTTTTTGTACTTTACTTTTACTTGCACTTTTACTTTTTTCCTTACTTTGTAATAGACTTTGACTGCATCTTTGACAGTTACTACATAATCTGCTTTTACTTTTAAAACGTTATTATGTTCATTCAAACCGGTTACTGCATTATTTTCCGATGCATATTGGTTTTCGGTATCTGCAGATAAAGGAAAAAGACACATTACTATGCTTAATGTTAGAAGCAACGCTGAAATCCATAGTCGCTTAATTTTACCGCCTCCATGCCCTGATCGTCAAATAAATTATTTAAAACATCTCAGGACATTAAAATATTCAAATTTAAACTATATATAAATCTTTTGATTTAATTTTGAATAAAAAGCCGTAATTAAGCTATTTTTTGAGTTTAAGACGAAATAATAAATGATTATAAAGTCTAATTAATAATAATATTCTTTATTTCCTGTTTTTAATGATATAATTATATTTAAACTTATTTTAAAAAAATAAGAACTGATTATGACTTTTAAAATACATACTTTTTTGATAATAAATTTTAAAGGATACGCGCATAACTAAAATACGGCCCATACTGGTTAAAAATAAGAATTGCAAATAGTAATCATCATTAAATAAAACATGGCCCAATCCACTTGATTTAACAGAACTATAAACATTTATATCATAAATTAAATGTCAAATAAAAGAAAAAAAAAAATTTAATTCATTATAAATGCCTAATATCCGTATTCTGCTTTTTCTGGTATCATATCTTTGAGATCCATGTAAAGATATGTAAGGACCAGTATAAAATAAGGTACAAGGGCAATATTTACTATTCCAGTTAAAAATGATCCAATATATGGTATTAAACCTAAGATCATCCCTATAGCAAATGAAATAACGAAATTTATAACACTTACTACAAATACCTTAAGTTTATTACTCCAGAATACATTGAAACTATCTTTAATGGATTCAATAACTGATTTTGAACCTACTACAATTGATTGATTAACAACTGCCAAAGCTAACGCCAGAAAAATTCCGGCAACAATAAATATTAATCCTCCAATTATTAACACTGCAAAGGCCATGTTTGAATTTAAACTTAATAAAACAAAGCCTATAATTGCAGGTATTGCAAGCAGAATTACTAAAATATAGATTATAATATTTACTAAAAACACCCTGATAAAATATTTCTTTCCATATTCCATGGCAGTTTCCAGATTTGACCTTCCTGTTTCTATTATTTTTTTAGCCATACCTATAGTAGCAGCTCCTAAAAAAGAAGATATTAAGCCAATCAAAATGAAAAGGAATAGCCCTATCACCCCAAAAATTACTATATTTGTTAATGTAAATATAGAAGCCAAATTGTTTGGATCAGCTTGCCCTGCAAATAAACTAGGTCCTAATCCTAAAATAAACAAAAGTGCACCTATAAATCCTATTAAAAAAAATAATACAAATCCAACAAGTTGTGGAACCATAATAATCAAATTTTCTCTAAAACCATCAAAGGATTTAGAATAATAATCGCTTATATCCATAAAATACCTCCATTTAATTTTTATAATATATAGTAATCAATAATATAAGTATTATTACCTAAAAATCAGGAATAATCTCTTTTAAAAAAAAAAAATTAAGATTTCCAATATTTAACTTATTTAAATTGTTCCTATTAGAAATCATATCAAATAAGAAAATAATAGTTAAATATTGAATAACTTACTATTTTTAATAGCCATATTCTGCTTTTTCTGGTATCATATCCTTAATATCCATGTAAAGATAGTTTAATACCAGCGTGAAGTATGCAAACATTAATCCAGATACTATAACAGTTATAAGTGCACTTAAAATAAACCCAATAATAGGTATAATGCCTATAAATGCGCTTATAAGTCCTACAACAAAACCTATGGCAACGCTAATTAGAAGATTTATAATTAGCACTACGAGTACTTCAAAGAAGTTATGTTTAACTGATTTAAAACTATCTTTAAAGGATCCAATAATAGATTTTTTACACACAATAACAGACTGAAATGTAAATATAAAGAACAAATAAACAAGAATAAATAATATTAATGTGATTAGTCCTCCAATTACTAGCCCTATTATGCTTAAAGCACTATTAGAATAAAGTGTTATTAAAATTACACCTACTAAAAGAGGTATTACAGCAATAAAATTGAAAATTACAAATATAATGTTTACTGCCAATAATTTTAGTAAATATTTTTTCACATATTTTAATGCAACCCCCAAATCAGGTTTTTCACCTAAAACTATTCTTTTAGACATTCCAATAGTTGTAACACTCATAATACATGATATAATCCATGAAATAACAAAAGCTATTATCATTATTCCAAAAAATGTCCAGATAGCCCCTAAATCAGGAGTATTCATCATCGGCACCGTACTCTGGGTGTAATCCATAATATTAATTCCAAAAAGATCAATCATCCCATAAATCACTGTTACATTAACAATAGCATATATAATAAAATATAAAATTACTGCCTGAATTCCAAGCAAAGGATTCTTGGTAAATCCCTTAATGGACTGTGAATAATAATCACCTATATCCATAAAATACCTCCATTTATTATAATTAAAAATAGTGATCAGTTATATAAATAATATATTATTTTATTCTGCAAGGTATATTACTGAAAATTAAAATAATCAGGTTACTTTAAAGTTAAAAAAATTAATTATATGGCCATTATACATTTAAAAATAAATTATTTGTTGAAAAAACGAAATTTAATATAATAATGTTTGAAATCAATAAATGAACTTTATTTTTCTATTTTCTGCCAGAAGGTTGTATTATTTTCTTTAAATAATTTAACATAATTTTTACGTTCTAAATTCCTTAAAATGCTATTAAAATTATCAAAAGAAAGCTCTTTAAACCCTATATTCAATATATGATTATAATGATCTTCTGTGGTACCTTTATCTCCCTTCAATAATTGATAAACCTGAGATTGGAAAGAAGTTAAGTCTTTTTTAGGTCTTGCAGTAATGGCATCGAAGTGAAGCTTAATTTTTTTAAGTTCTTCCATTTCCGCATTTTTTTCACCTATAATTCTAGTTAATTCATTTATTTTTTCTTCACTCTTTTTTTGGCTATCTTCAAGTTCTTTAATCAATTGATCTTTTTCTTTTATCAGTACTGAATCCACCTTGGACTTTGATTCATTCTGGCACTTTTTAAGGTCAATCTTTAGTTTACTAATCTCCAGTAAACATGCTTTAACCAGTTGCCTCAACTGTTCTGTTTCTTTATCTTTCAAGATAGGCATATTATCAACATAATTTATATTAGAACTTATTTTTAAGTTTAATGATTTAAGTTTTCAATAATATTATATTCTACCAATCTCTTAAATTTTGAATACATGATTTTATAAATTATTATAAAATAATCGCGGTCTAATGGCTATTTAAAGCCAATTAATAATTGATCCATGTTTAATCAATATAAATCAAAATTAATACATCTAGAAATATAAAAAATAATATATTTTTAAGTTTTTGAATTAAAAGATTTTATTTTATTAATTAATTCCTCAAATCCATTAAAGATTTCATTTTCATACCTCAAAATAAGTAGAGAAACTGAAATTCCAAATAAAGCACCGAAAATCACATCTAAAGGATAATGAACTCCAAGATAAATTCTTGAAAATCCAACTAAACATGCTAAAGCCATAAAGATGTACAGATGGCCGTATTTTTTGCCGAATATTGTACAAACTGCAAATATTACAACAGTGTGTCCTGATGGGAAAGAATAATCTGTTGGACTGAAAACCGTTGAACCCATATCTGCCAATAAATTGATCCCATAATGAACAACAAATGGTCTTGGCCGTTCAAAAATGATTTTTAAAACTTCATTTGCAAAAAAACTTAATACTACTGCCAAAATACATAAAATAGCAACT
>JASEIM010000052.1 GCA_030017655.1 Methanobacterium sp.
AATATATTTATCAATGGTTTTATTTTCTAAAGCACTATCTAAAAGTCGTATTTCCTTTTTAAGCTCTTCAGGAATATCTTCAATATTCATAGTTCTTAAAGCAGTATTCGCTTTAGAGAACCATTCATTTTCACGATTCTTATAAATCTCTAACTGCCTTCCTTTAGTGTTTAAATTACCTTTACTATCATACAATCCTTTATCATGTTTTAAATTCTTTTCAGCATAATCGTACAATTCACTTTTACGGTTAAACTCAGTATAACCTTTAACCTGTTTTGGTCTTTGAACTAATTCAATTTCTTTAAACTGAATCTTTTCAGGAGGCGCCATTTTATTTAAAGGCATGATGTAAGGTACTGTTGTACAACGACAATTAATCCATTCATCCATAGAGCCTGACCGGTCACCAGGACGGATCAAACCATTACTGAAAGGTTCTCCAAGTCTTACAATTTCCCCATCAAGTTTTCATGATTAGCTGTTCCCTTTCTCCTGCTACTTTTACCATCTTTTCTTTTAGATCTACGTTCCTTAGATCTATGTTCTCCATCAGGACCAATACTTGAAGGTCTTACACGCTCATCACGAGCCGTAACCCATTTATGAAATTCCACTCCCAGCTCCTTCATGTTGTCGAAGCTGCCTTCGTTTTGGGCTGTGTTTGTTTCTGTCCGGGCAATTCGTTTTAATTCTCAATTTCAATCCTAAAATAGTCTGATTTAAGCCTGCAAATGGGACTATTATAAAACCCGCATGTTATTATTTCAATCCTAAAATAGTCTGATTTAAGCTCAAAGAAAGAAAGGTAAAACGCGTTATTTATCTATTTCAATCCTAAAATAGTCTGATTTAAGCTGTTCCCTTTCTTGTCCTTGATTTCTTCAAGTTGTATATTTCAATCCTAAAATAGTCTGATTTAAGCCCTTTTGCAGGGTATGGAGGAACTATTGGATCAAGTTATTTCAATCCTAAAATAGTCTGATTTAAGCCCAAAATATAGCTCATGGACTCGGCACTGTCCCATCACATTTCAATCCTAAAATAGTCTGATTTAAGCCCATTCAAAGCAGTTATTAAGGCATATGAGTCATCAACATTTCAATCCTAAAATAGTCTGATTTAAGCCTATGCACAAAAGTACATAATAATTCAGTGTAAACCAATTTCAATCCTAAAATAGTCTGATTTAAGCCGTATAAGATTTTGATTTTAACCAGTAACCTTTCCACATTTCAATCCTAAAATAGTCTGATTTAAGCCAATACCTTGCCTCCTTATTGTATTGACAAATACGAGATTTCAATCCTAAAATAGTCTGATTTAAGCCTTAACCATTCAGCCATTTCAATCCCTCCGAACAAAAAAATTTCAATCCTAAAATAGTCTGATTTAAGCCGAAAGTGTAAATGCTATTCTTGATTATCTTCTTTTTATTTCAATCCTAAAATAGTCTGATTTAAGCCAGAGAGGAAATCAGACTGAATTTATTTCAGAAAAATTATTTCAATCCTAAAATAGTCTGATTTAAGCTCGAGGGCCTGCGCCTGCGGTTTTGTTTTTGCAGCAGCATTTCAATCCTAAAATAGTCTGATTTAAGCAGATACCACCCCGAAATGAGGACAAGTAAGGATGCAAATTTCAATCCTAAAATAGTCTGATTTAAGCAGGTTCGCTTCTTCAAATGTGTCATCTGCTGTTTGTAATTTCAATCCTAAAATAGTCTGATTTAAGCTTTAACTGCATCATGTTTTGTATATCAGCTATAACATTTCAATCCTAAAATAGTCTGATTTAAGCCAGTATATGAACAAAACATCGAAGAAGGAGATTATATTTCAATCCTAAAATAGTCTGATTTAAGCCCTCTTTATGTCGTTTAAAGACAGGTGGTTTGCTTGTATTTCAATCCTAAAATAGTCTGATTTAAGCCTTTTATATAAAATTTGATCTGTATAGTCAATATAAATTTCAATCCTAAAATAGTCTGATTTAAGCACAAAGATGTATTAGCCTCTGCATCTGGAGATACAGAATTTCAATCCTAAAATAGTCTGATTTAAGCTGGATTTTCAATTTCTTCAATAACCCATTCTCCATCATTTCAATCCTAAAATAGTCTGATTTAAGCGAATCTTAAAGCTGATCTGTTTTTAAGGTAGTTTCGATTTCAATCCTAAAATAGTCTGATTTAAGCCTGATGAAGGTCGAGAAATAATATGGCTTGATTATTGATTTCAATCCTAAAATAGTCTGATTTAAGCTATAGTTACCGATACAACCCTTACAGAGATTTATGAATTTCAATCCTAAAATAGTCTGATTTAAGCGGAAACTATCCTAAAAGGATTGGGAACATTGTATTGCATTTCAATCCTAAAATAGTCTGATTTAAGCGCGTTCACACCACTCAATCACCCCCTCTTTATCGAGATTTCAATCCTAAAATAGTCTGATTTAAGCAGAGACTAAAACACCTCCTTTTTTTTAAATAAAAGATTTCAATCCTAAAATAGTCTGATTTAAGCAAATTGGAGAGAAAAGTTTAAGCTTCTTTTATTTCATCATTTCAATCCTAAAATAGTCTGATTTAAGCTTTTAAGGAGTGCACATAAATGATAATAGAAGTTATATTTCAATCCTAAAATAGTCTGATTTAAGCTGAAAAACAGAGAATAACAGTCGCTATATCTTATTCAATTTCAATCCTAAAATAGTCTGATTTAAGCCAGTTGCGCTTGTGCTGTCTTTGTTCTGAAATGCGAATAATTTCAATCCTAAAATAGTCTGATTTAAGCGATGAAAGCATGATTAAAGAATATTTCTATAAAATCGATTTCAATCCTAAAATAGTCTGATTTAAGCAAAAACTCTGTAGGAGACCTTGAAGGAGTATTAACATTTCAATCCTAAAATAGTCTGATTTAAGCAGTTAGCACCTCTTGTACTTAAGCTAATGAGTCAACATTTCAATCCTAAAATAGTCTGATTTAAGCGCTTCAATGTCACCTGTATATTCCATTTTAAGAAAATTTCAATCCTAAAATAGTCTGATTTAAGCTGCTCCCTGTTGGTCTTTGACTGTTGAATATGTATTCATTTCAATCCTAAAATAGTCTGATTTAAGCCCCTTTGAATAGCTCTTTCAACATATTTTCTTGAACCATTTCAATCCTAAAATAGTCTGATTTAAGCATTTCATTTATGTTCCCATGACATTTGCATTTGAATTATTTCAATCCTAAAATAGTCTGATTTAAGCTCATTTTTTTGAATCCCTTTGTTTTAAAAGTTTAAATTTCAATCCTAAAATAGTCTGATTTAAGCAAACCTAATTGTTCTTTTTGCAAATATTTTATCTGCATTTCAATCCTAAAATAGTCTGATTTAAGCACATGAGTAGGGTGTGATGCTTTATGACTTGTAGTATATGATTTCAATCCTAAAATAGTCTGATTTAAGCTGAAAATAAAAGCAATATTAATAATAGGGATGATAATATTTCAATCCTAAAATAGTCTGATTTAAGCCCGGTTCTCAGGCTCGTTATGCGTCTCGCTATCGGATTTCAATCCTAAAATAGTCTGATTTAAGCTCCTCCGTTCGCTGCTACTGCTCCTTGGTTGCCTAATTTCAATCCTAAAATAGTCTGATTTAAGCAGGCATATTTGATGACCTTTGTGAATATGCGAAGTCATTTCAATCCTAAAATAGTCTGATTTAAGCCCCAACGAAGCATTTTATATCTATTTAACAAACACAATTTCAATCCTAAAATAGTCTGATTTAAGCAGTACTTTGAAGAAGGGGATGAAGAATGTTAGAATATTTCAATCCTAAAATAGTCTGATTTAAGCGAGCTGATGAAGTACCTGCAAGGGATTGATATAAACATTTCAATCCTAAAATAGTCTGATTTAAGCACACACATCATCACAAAAAAATTCAAAACATGCAAATTTCAATCCTAAAATAGTCTGATTTAAGCTCAACCTGCACAACAACCCTATCAGAGCTTATATATCTATTTCAATCCTAAAATAGTCTGATTTAAGCACTACTAACACAATATAATATACTATAAAATATAATTTCAATCCTAAAATAGTCTGATTTAAGCCAGGAAACTACATAATGAGAT
>JASEIM010000053.1:0-3550 GCA_030017655.1 Methanobacterium sp.
GCGTTAACGAAGAAGATATTGAAAAAGTTCACCCCTACAAAGGCCAGATAATTAAAGGCCATATTGATCTTAGAAGACGTCAGGCTCTTACAAGAAATCACACCGCAACCCATTTGATAGTTGCAGCAGCAAGGCGTATTTTAGGTGACCATGTATGGCAGGCAGGAGCTCAAAAAGGGGTAAAGAAGTCTAGAATTGATATTTCTCATTATAAACGTATCACGCCAGAAGAACTACAGGAAATCGAGCTCCTTACAAATCGATATGTTATGGAAAATCTTCCTGTTCTCACTAACTGGATGGCAAGGGATGAAGCCGAGAAAAAATATGGATTTATCCTTTATCAAGGTGGAATAGTTCCAGGAATGAGTATAAGAACAGTTAAAATTGATGATGTTGATGTACAGGCATGCGCAGGGACACATTGTGGAATGACGGGGGATATAGGACTTATTAAGATTACAAAGACTGAAAGAATTCAGGATGGTGTTGAAAGAATTGAATTTTCAGCAGGTGAAGCTGCAATTGAAGCTACACAGGCCAATGATAATTTATTAAAAGAAAGCGCAGCAGTTTTTAGTGTTGAAGCAGAACAACTTCCTAAAACTTGTGATAGGTTCTTCAGTGAATGGAAATCATTTAAAAATGAGATTAAACGACTTAAAGATGAGATGGCCATATTAAAGATGCAGACTTTAATGGGTAAATCAGAAAAAATTGGCGATTTGAAAGTTTTAGAGGATATGATCGATGCAGATATGGGTGAAATGCAGAAAATGGCCTTAGATCTCACTGATGATGATGGAGAATTTGACGTGGTTCTTCTCGGTAATTTGGAAGGTAAAATTGTGGGAACTTCTTCTCGTGAAGCTATAGAAGCAGGTATTAAGATTAATGAAATCATAAAAGAAGCTGCAGCAATTCTTGGCGGTGGCGGTGGCGGAAGACCTAATCTTGCTCAAGGTGCAGGCCCTAAGAAAGAAAAGATGAGGGAAAGTCTTGATTTTGCCCTTGATACTCTTAAAAACCTGCCAAAATCATAATTTAACCTTTATAAAGGCCTATTTTGCAGAGCTAAAAACCAATTTTTCAATTTAATTAGCTTTTTATTCTTTACAAAATTAATTTAATTAATTAAACAAATTAATCATAGATAAGTCATTTTATTTAACCATCCATAATTTTAAAAAGATAATGATCTGGAGGTTGAAGGAAACATAGTTTCCTGAAACCCAAAATCAAAGATTTTGGAGGAATACCTTGAATATCCGCTCAATTGAAGAAATTAACCAGAGAATTGAAAGAGGAGAAGCAACAGTTCTTACAGCTGAAGAAGTCAGCAATCTCGTCAGGGAAGGAAAAGAACCAAGAGCTGAAGATATCGATGTTATAACCACAGGAACTTGTGGGATAATGTCAGGAACTGCTGCAATATTTCATGTAAAAGCTGGAGAGCCAGGATCATTTAAAAAAGCAAAAAAAGTTCTTTTAAATGGAGTTCCAGGGTTTCCGGGCCCATGTCCAAATGAATGGCTTGGATCAGTGGATATGATGGTTTATGGAACTGCTCACAGCATTTATGATAAAAATTATGGTGGAGGATTCTTATTTAACGATATAGTATCTGGAAAAGATATAGAAATTGAAGTTGAATCTATTAATGGCGAAAAAATAAAATCAACAGTTAATATAGAGGACTTCGGCACAGCACGAATAATAGGGACTAGATTAGCTTTTAAAAATTACACGGCATTTATAAACCCATCAGAAAAATCAGTAGCATCAATATTTCATGCAATAGAGATGGAGGGACCATATAAAGGACTTTCATTTTCAGGTTGCGGTGAATTAAACCCACTTCAAAACGATCCAGTAATGAACACCCTTAAAACAGGTACTAAAGTGCTCATGTGCGGTTCTGAAGGAATTGTAATTGGAAACGGTACAAGAAGCACTGTCGAAAAGCCTAATTTAATGATATCTGCAGATATGTTTGATATGGATCCGCATTTCATTGGTGGATTTAAAACTGCTGCAGGACCGGAAGTTTTTAATAGTGTGGCTGCAGCAATCCCTGTTTTGAATGATGAAATACTGAAAAATACATATATTTTAAATGAGGATATTCCATTACCTGTTGCAGATATTAGGGGGAGACACATGCCTTTAGGCACCACAAATTACGCATCTGTCTGGGAAAATGTGGACGAAAGACCTCAATATATCCCTCAAAATTGTATGGATTGTAAAGTCTGTATTGTGCGTGATAGATGCCCTACAAGAGCTTATAATGATATATTTGATACAGGAAGATGTTTTGGTTGTGGAATGTGCGCATATTCATGCCCTTATGGTACATTCGAGATGAAACGTGGGGAAATACAGTTTGAAGCTGAAAAAGGGATGATTGATATACCAATTATTTGTAGACAATCCGATATTAAAAGAGCACGCGAATTAGCTGACGAGCTTAAAAAAAGAGTTCTTGAAGGAAATTTTTCAATTTCAAAATGTTATTAAATAACTTGAGTAGAAAATAAACATTTAATTGTAAAGTCAAGGTAATGGGGGAATTGAGAGAGTTCCAAGCATCAATAAACCAGTAATAAATCCAAGAATCAATGCTACAGCCAATAAAAGAATTATGTTTCCTATTCCAATTCCGGATTTTCTTTTATAATTTGTTTCATAATAATCATGATTAGAGGGTTCATATTCTTCATCATCAAAATATTGACTGTAATCCTGGCTTTCTGGCTTGGAATTTTTAATATATCTCTGTTTTATTGGTTTGTCGACAGATCTGGAATAATTACGACTGAGAGATCGAGAATTTTTATAGTATTTTTTCCTTTTTTTAGGATCTGGATGCAGATTTGATATTTGCATTCCACAGTTGGGGCAGAATTCTTCGTTTTTATCGATTATTGCCCCGCAATTATCACAGATCATGTTTACTCCTTATGAAATTTATTAAATATAATATTTCACACATTTAATAAAATCTGGATAATATTTAATCATTTTTGCATCTACGTTTTTTAACCCTTTTTAAATTTGTATAACCTTTTTATTGTTAAAAGATATTAAGTCCGGATTAATTCTCAAATATTTTATTTTCTATTTAAAACTCTTGAACGGCTAAAAATAGTATAAATATTTGCAAAATATTGTTTTATGGTGTATCAATATTATAAACATTCAAATTTAAAAAAAAAATGGAATATTATTGGATTTTTTTCCAATTTATTCCTCTTAGATTTTTATGCATAATGGGAAGGAAATGCACTTAAGGTGCTCCTCCTGCGCCCCCCACATTTTTTCCAGTTAGGGCATCTATGTTTATTTCTCCAACATTTGTGCCATTGTCCATTACAGGAACAACATATATGTATCGGCCGTCTGTTTTAATCAATTTTGGCTTTCCAGCATTTGTTCCTGGCTCTTCAATGTATTTTTGAGCTATTTCCTGGGCTTTTGCTGGAGATATTTTTGTCTCATCCGGATCATCCTCTGATGCATTGCTAAATGTATTTGTATCAGTAGATAA
>JASEIM010000053.1:3560-3805 GCA_030017655.1 Methanobacterium sp.
AGAACTGCCAATAGTAGAATTTGTGTAGTTTGAAGCACCGAATACCATGGCTGCTGCAGCTACAATTACTACTAATGCAACTATTGATTTTTTAATCATTTTTTACCTCTTTTTAAATGGTCAATCAAAATACCTTTTTTAGAAAGGTAATGAAGCATATATTCCTTTTAATGTACATGTTGATAGATTCCAGTTGTTTATAACACCAAATGTGTTCCTACTGCTTGTTGCATCTGCTGAATACC
>JASEIM010000054.1 GCA_030017655.1 Methanobacterium sp.
ACACATTTGGACTCTACGGGTTTTCCTGTAACTTTGAGAGGTGCATCAGTAAGCACCGTACTCCAACGAACTCTTGGCCCTGCTTCAGGTGTTATAAGAAGGCAACTTTTACCAATCCATCCAAGACCAGCCAGATTTGCAGCCAGTTTATGTGAAAATACAGCACAGATTCTTTCATCATCATAACGCTCCGATGCAGAAATGGCCAGTGCTTTATAATCATCTTGCTGAATTATACTTGCTAATTTCGATGTTAAAATGTCAAGGCGTAAATTGATAATATCATAAGCATGGCGATAGTTAACAGCTACAGCAGGATTATCTCGATCTGGCAGGGCATCAACAATTGCATCTGGTAATCTGATTCCTATAGAGATTGCTTTAGGATATTCAGCCACAAATAAGCTTCCCTGATCAGTTATGGTATCTTTGGCGCTGGATAACTCTGCAATGCCAAAAAAATCAGCTCCTTCATGTTCTGCCATTATCCTGATCTTATATTCAAGCTGCATAGAATACCTCAATTCATTTATATTATTTTTGTTCTAATATTAAATGCCTTGGAAGGAAATTATAACGCCCATAAAATGGTAATAAGTCCTCATTACCAATTGCAACTACTATTTTTTTAGTTTTAACTCTATTTTTATCCATCCAGTTAATGGCACGTTCCATAAGCATGGAACCAATACCTGAAGATCGATATTTTTCATCTAAAAATATAGAATCTACTTCAACAACATTTTCTTCTGAAATGGAGCTTATACAATAGCCAACATAACTATCTGTATTTTTATCTTCAACGAGATCAATTTTTAGGATTCCATTTTCAGATTTTTTAAGTATTTCTTTCTTTCTATCCTCAAATTTAACTGCATCGTATCTTTCTGGGAAATGTGTTGATAATTCACTGTGATAATCTCTTAAATTATTCCATAAGGGCTTAATTCTATCAATTTGTTCTGTATTTAGTTCAATATAGTTAATATTCATTTGATAACCTTCGAATTCTTAATTTATGAGTTTATTCGAATTTTTTGCCATAGAAAATGCAGAAATTATAATATTTGTAGTACACATCCACATCTTTAAAACCGCAATCATTCAACCATTTTAAATTGTCTTCGAGGGTTGCCGGGTTATCAAATTTCATCCGTTCCATAGCGGTGTCTTTTTCAGGTCCTGTAAAGTTATTTTCTTCTATTTTCTGCATCCAATTTTCCTGGTAACTTTTATCAACATCCGGAGTTGGACCAATCACCTGATCAGCATTTAGAAAGATTCCCTCATGATTCAGCGAATCATAGGCCTTTTTATACAATTTCTTTTTGTTTTCATCTTCTAAATGATGTATCGAAAGGGATGAAATTATCATGTCAAATGAGTTATCGAAATTATATGTTAAATAGTCCTCAGCAATATATTTGAAGTTATTTAATCCCATAAATCTGTTTTTTGCGATTTTAAGCATTTCTTCTGAAAGATCAACTAAAGTAAATTCTCCTTGTGGAAATTTTTCTAATAAGTATTTTGTGAGTAAACCGGTTCCCGCACCTAAATCAAGTATCTTTGGATCTTCTTTTTTAGAATTAGCAAGATTTCTTGTTATATTATAAAGGTCATCAAAGCAGGGAATAATTAGCTTACGTATTTTATCATATTTATCTGCATTTTCGTCAAATTTTTCTTTTAAAGTTTTATTTGACATTTATACACCATATATTATAGTCTATATTCGCTTAAAGCTCTTTTAAATATATTTAATCCTTCTTTCATCTCTTCTTTAGATATATTCAAAGCAGGAAATATCCTCATTACCTTGCCCTGTGTAATATTTAAAATAAGTCCATTATCCAGACATTTTGAATTTAAAGAATCTGCAGTTTCTTCATCAACCAGTTCTATTGCAATTAATAATCCTTTGCCACGTATGTCTTTTATAATATCTGGATGGTCATTTTGCATTTCTTTTAATTCTTTAAATGCAAATTTACTTACTTCTTCAACATTTTCCCAGATTTTATTATCTAACATATATTTGATTACAGAGTATGCAACTGCACAACCAAGCGGGTTTCCACAATATGTTCCGCCATGGTCTCCTATTTCAAACTTATTATTCAGTTCTTCTGTAATTGCGAATGCGCCAAAAGGAAATCCTCCTGCAATACCTTTAGCCATGGTTAAAATATCGATTTTAACATTATCTGACATGAATAGTTGGCCAGTTCTAAAAAATCCAGTTTGAATTTCATCTACTATTAAAAGAACATCATTTTTTGTGCATAAATCAGATAGATTTTTAAGATACTCCTGATCTGGAAGATTGATTCCACCTTCTCCTTGTATTGGCTCAACTATTACTGCAGCAACGTCATTTCTTATAACTTTTTCAATTGCTTCAATATCATTATATGGAACGAATATATGGTTTGGAATTAGAGGATTAAACCTACTTCTATGGGAATTTTGGCCTGTTACAGACACAGTACTAATGGTTCTTCCATGAAAACTTTTTTCTGTGGATATGATGTTTAGCTTTCCTGTTGCTTTTCTTGCAAGTTTAATTGCTGCATCATTTGCTTCTGCTCCACTGTTTGCAAAAAATACACGATTTAAATTTTCAGGAAGTATCTCTTGCATTAGTGATATGAGTCTGGACCTTGATGGAGAATATGTTGCCCCGGAATTGGGATTTTGTATAATTTTTTTACTTTGATCTAAAAGAGCTTCTGTAATTACAGGATTAGCATGCCCAATACTTGTTACTCCCCATCCTGAAGTTAAATCTATATATTTTTCACCTTCTTCGTCATAAACATACACTCCTTCCCCTTTTTCTATTGATATTTGCTTTTTATTTGCAAAAGAAGCATAATGTTTATCTTCTATTTGAAATGTGTCTAAAATTTCGCCCATAATAATTGCCTCAATATTTAATTGTGATATATTTATATTATAATGATTTTAATTGTCTTAAAAATTATTCAGATACTTTTTAATGTTCTATTCCTGTTTTACAGATTTAAATGTCCTCTGTTTTTCCAGTATAGGTGGCATAAAATCCATCAGTATCTGCATATATGGCCTTAAAGCCATACTTTTCAGCTTCTTTCATGGTATTTTTAATATAATCTCTTCCCCAGGCGGTTACAGCGTCTGCACATTCATGGCTGTACCATCTAAACCTTGCATAGCCGTAAACTCCATACATGGAATTTGCAAGAGTTTTCAGAGCTTCCTGCTGCAC
>JASEIM010000055.1 GCA_030017655.1 Methanobacterium sp.
GCCAGGAACAGGTAAAACCCTTCTTGCAAAGGCAGTAGCAAACGAAAGTGATTCTTTCCGAACCGGAATAGGATAGGAGATATCCTTTTAATGATAAAATTGCTCTCTCTGTTCCAGAACATGTCCCCATACTCTACCATTCCTAAATCGTCATGGTGCATGGCTATTTTTGTATTGAACTTTTCACGAAGATATGCTGCATTGCCAGTATGGTCAAAATCCCCATGAGTTATAATGATAAGCTTAAGGTTTCCCGGTTTACACCCTGCATTCTCAAGTTCTTTTTCAAGCTCAAATCGTCTATTTGAAGGGCCTGTATCAATTAAAAAATAATTTTTCCCTGTTTTTACAAGATAGCAATTTACCTCGCCTAATTTAATTATACCTGTTTTAATGGTTAATTTAATGATTTTAATTTCCTGTGGCATGTTTTTGGCTCATTTTAGATCATTTCTGCTCTGCAATATCCTCTTTTGTTGCATATGGATGAGAATACCTTTCATTTTCAGTTGTATATGATTTTAAAAGTCTACTGGACTTGATTTGAACAGAATGTTCAGGGCAATAATTCAGACATGCATGGCAGGAAAAACACTGAACATCCTTCTGCCATACTGGTTTTCCATAAATTATTTTTACTTTTCCAGATAAACAAACCTTTTCACATGTTCCACAACTCTTACATTTTGCATCAGCATAAAACTCAACATTATAGAACCTATTTAGAAACGGGAGAATAAGTGATAGAATTGGAAAAACGGGCACGGACATTTTGAAATCTGTATCCTTTTCTCTGCTTTTTTCCCTGTTTAAAATAATTTTTTGGATAGAATCAAGTTTATTTTGCACCTCCGATTCCATCTTTGCGATTTCTTCTTCAGTTGCTGCTTGCCAGCCTTCAAATTTGGGATCGTTACTGGCCATATTCAACGTGAAAAATGAATCTAAGCGCTTCCCCTTTTTCTTTAAAATATTTTCAATGTCAATAAAAGCCCTGTGCTGGGTGCCAGCCCTCGTTGCAATTGCAAAAATATACTCTGCTGAACTTAAGTCCGGTTTCTTAATAAATTTCACTACAGGAGCAGGGGACATTGCAAGATGGATGGGGAACACAACCCCCACTGTATCTGAGCCGGAATCAATAAAATCTTTATTTAAAAGACTTACAATCGGTATTAATTTTGTTTCTGGGATTCTTTTTTGTAATTCTTTTGCCACATGTAATGAATTTCCAGTTCCTGAAAAATAATAAATTTCAGGCCCCATAATTAAAATCCCTGCCTAAATTAAAATAATGTAGAGAATTTCTGAACTATTTCAGCAATCTTTTGATCGCGCTGTTTGTTCCAGACAATAATACCTGTTCCCATGATTATTCCACCTTTAGACTGACAAATTTTCTTCATCTGGCCAATTGCACGGGTTCCACCTGTCCAATCAAATCGTAAGCCCTTTGTAACATAAAGAGCTATTTTCTTATCCTGAACTGATGGAATTTGCTCCAAATATACTCTCATTGCTGGTGCAAGGGAAAATGCATGCACTGGACTGCCGAAAATTAATGCATCATATGGGCTTACATCTGGCGGATTTTCGAGTTCTATATTTTTACCTTCAGGCCTGTCTCCGCCGACCATACTCACCCTTCTGATTTCTACATCATGTCCGGCTTCTATAAGCTTATCGTGGAGCTTCTGGGCAACAGAATACGTATTATTCGTTATTGAATGGACTATAATTCCTATTTTCATGATATGCCCTCCATTTATAGTTTTTATAATTTGATTTTCAATTATTACTTTATTTACATTAATTATAGTATAACTACATTATAATTTCTATTATAAGTTCATGTAATCATCCATCAATCTGCCTCAACATATCCAAGAGCTTAACATCAGGATGATGATATCTTACCGTTTTTGTTAATTCACTGCTTTTAATTGCCCCTTCTCGACACCAGTGAAAGCATGTGAGGCAAAATTCGCAGTGATGCTGCCATTCAGCCTTACCATCAACAATTTTAATATTTTTTACAGGACAAATTCTGGAGCAATTGCTGCAGCCAATGCAGTTCTCATCTGTATAAAAACTATTGTCCATTAGTGGTAAGATTTCCTCATATGATCGGCTTGAAGAGCTTGAATATCTCTTTAAACTGTTCAAAGTTAAAGGTTTAAACAAAAACATAAGCGGGGTGAAAATTATTTTGATTAATATAAATGCTTTACCAACTATTATATTGGGTAAATCAAATTTACCCTCTTTTCTGACATTAATATGTTTATATACGGTTTCCATATTTTCTTTCCAGACATGGAACATTTTTTGCTGTTTTTGTTTGCTATTAATGGTAGATCTTGCCATGTTATTGGGCATATTCACCATAAATCCTGCAGCCAATTTACCGCCCCGCGACTCAATAAGTTTATCTACAAATTTTAATGAGTTAAATGGTCCGCTTCCATAAGTACAGATGGCAAATATATACTTGGAGTTAATATTTTCTAATTTATTGATAAATCTCCTGACTATAAGTGGAACGCCACCGTAAGGGGCGTAATAAATTGGGAAAACAATTCCAATCACATCTGCATCAGTTTTTAGGGTTTCTTTATCCATCAAGGAAGCTATGGATATCAATTTTCCACTTGTTTTTTCTGCAATATCCCTTGCAACTGCCAGTGAATTACCAGTTCCTGAAAAATAATAGATTTCCGTACTCATAATAAGATCCTCTTAGTATCATTATTTGAAAATTGACATTTACCTGAAAATTAATCATTATATGGCCTCTAAATCTTAAAAACGTTTCATAAGAATTGTTAATCTCATTTCCTGAATTTATTATAAAATTTAGATATATTTCTAATTTATTATATACAATTTAATGCTATTTCCAGTTTTTAATCTTCATATATTCCATCAAATAATAAATATTGATACTATTAAACTAATTAAACACGGAAAATCATTGATATGAAACTTACCCTTTATAAATAGTTCTATTATTTAATCTGATTTCAATATCAATTTATGTCATCGGTGATTATATTATCTTGGGTTTAGGATTAATCTATGCTATAATTTATCTTATTTACTGTTTTTTCCCAGATATTCGTCTTTTA
>JASEIM010000056.1 GCA_030017655.1 Methanobacterium sp.
GATAATTGGAAAATTTACAGAACCATTACTGGATTAATAAGATCTAATTAAAAATCAATATAACGAAAGTATTTATAATATCTGAATCTAATCAATAAAGGAGATTAAGAAAACTCCCAAAATTGATTTATCGCTGTTTAATGTACTTTTTTGTACAACAATTAAAATTTCAATAATAAAAAAGGATAAAAAAAAATCCTTATAATAATTTATATGGGCAGGAGGAAAAAAATATGCAAATATCAATAGCTGATAATTATTATAAAAAGAGGTTCTCATTTTTTAAATGGAACAGAGAATCATCATTAGCTAATAAGGTTACTTTAGCTTTATTTATGGCATGCGTAACCGGTATTTTGGCTCAGATTGTTATACCTCTCCCATGGACTCCCGTTCCAGTTACAGGACAAACATTCGCAGTTCTAATGGCTGGTGTGGTTCTTGGTAGATACTGGGGATCTTTAAGCATGGTAATGTATATTATTTTAGGTTTAGCTGGTGTTCCATGGTTTGCAGGTATGACTGGTGGATATGAAACATTTTTAGGACCTACATGCGGCTATTTCATAGGTTTCATCTTAGCTGCAATGTTCCTTGGCCATTTAACAGATAAATATATCAGAGCAAGAAGTTTTACTCCAATGCTCTTTTTAATGCTCTTTGCAAACTTTGCATTGATCTATATTCCTGGATTAATTGGTTTAGGTGCGTGGTTATACTTTGTTAAAGGTACAATGCCTTCACTCTGGATTTTGCTTGTAATGGGGCTTTTCCCATTTATAATTGGTGACTTAATGAAAATTGGAGGGGCAGCAGCATTAACCAAAGCAATTACTCCAAAAAACAAATTTGGAGATGAAGTAGACGCCAATTAGCAAAAATAACCTTATAAAACTTCTTTTTTTATTTTATTGTTATGAAAATTCGAGCACATCATCTCTTATGCATACAGGGATTTCAGGGATACGGATACAGTGAAGAATTCACAGAAAACATGCTTAAAGTAATTCAAAATCTCAAATCATTTCCTAATCATAAGATACAGATAACTACATGCTGTGATGCCATCTGTGCATGCTGTCCGCATAATATAGGCGATAAATGCACTGAAAGTTCAAATTCTAATGAAAAGATCAAAGAACCGTCGAAAAATCAAGATTTTTCAAGCCTTCGAAAAAATAATTTTCTATACTCCAAACAGGAAGTGTTTGAGAGCCGCGAACCGGAAATTCGCCGGATGGATATTAAAGTGCTCAAGACAATTGGATTACAGGTAAAATGCACGGGTATATGAGGATGTACTGGGGTAAAAAAATACTTGAATGGGTTCAAAATCCAGAAGAAGCCTATAAAATAGCACTTTATCTGAATAATAAATATGAGATTGATGGCAGAGATCCTAATGGATTTACAGGAGTTGCATGGTGCTTTGGAAAACATGATAGAGCCTGGAAGGAAAGAGAGATATTTGGAAAAGTCAGGTACATGAATGCCAATGGTTTAAAGCGCAAATTTGATGCAGATGGTTATGTAGAAAAAATTATGAAATATTCAAATAATATTTAATAATTTGTATTATAAATATCTAAAAACTAATAATTGGTTTTCTAAACAAATCAGAGATTAAAGCATGAAAAAAAGAAATTGGTACTAAAAATGTCCCTAAAATCATGCTTAACTCATATAATAAACTGTTTCTGGGATCGGGCTTACCCCTAAATCGGTTAAAAAAAGAGCTCCAAGCAATACCGTAAGTATTTCCTATCATAATAGTACGAATCGAACCGAGAATTCCTGTTGCTCTGGATATCCCAT
>JASEIM010000057.1 GCA_030017655.1 Methanobacterium sp.
TGGTAAAATAGTTAACTATGGTGACATTTCAATCCTAAAATAGTCTGATTTAAGCGTAAAGGAAAAAGGGCATGGAACACTATACAGCACTGGCATTTCAATCCTAAAATAGTCTGATTTAAGCTACACATTACTATTACCCCGCCTATCAACCACTTTAATTTCAATCCTAAAATAGTCTGATTTAAGCGAGTAAGCCAGAGTAAACTTTACTTCCCCTTTACTCATTTCAATCCTAAAATAGTCTGATTTAAGCAAATGTTTCCCACAGTCTTAGCGGTGGATTTGGTGCATTTCAATCCTAAAATAGTCTGATTTAAGCTATTGAATAGGTCTTTGGCTTTACTTGCCCATGATGATTTCAATCCTAAAATAGTCTGATTTAAGCTCATCCCTAAGATTTTAAGTGTTTTTAGTTTCATTTATTTCAATCCTAAAATAGTCTGATTTAAGCGCAATGATTTGCCGCCGGGAAGAAAGCCTTATTGTAATTTCAATCCTAAAATAGTCTGATTTAAGCTTTCCGTGCTGGTATCATTTGGATTATGGTGTTATCATTTCAATCCTAAAATAGTCTGATTTAAGCATAACCTTTCTACGATATTTTGTGACAAGAACTAAAATTTCAATCCTAAAATAGTCTGATTTAAGCTATTACTATGATGGTAAAATAGTTAACTATGGTGACATTTCAATCCTAAAATAGTCTGATTTAAGCAGTTAAAAAAAACTAATCAGAGGGTAGGTATAGATTTATTTCAATCCTAAAATAGTCTGATTTAAGCTATTTTTTTTAGTTATTAGGATAAAAGTTTTAAGGAGATTTCAATCCTAAAATAGTCTGATTTAAGCTTTAACAAACAATATTAGCATCTATAAATTAGGGAGAATTTCAATCCTAAAATAGTCTGATTTAAGCTTGTTTTATCCTCTCCTTCTGAATGATTTTGTTATTATTTCAATCCTAAAATAGTCTGATTTAAGCTGAAACAAGTTTCTCACGCGATATGAAAAGTTTATATGCATTTCAATCCTAAAATAGTCTGATTTAAGCCCAATATACTGGTGTTCCGCATTTGCATTTCGCAGTTATTTCAATCCTAAAATAGTCTGATTTAAGCTCTCTGATTCATTTAATGTAGACAGGCAGCTTAAATATTTCAATCCTAAAATAGTCTGATTTAAGCTAGTCACCCATTTTATTATATTTTAAAAAAGAAATGTAATTTCAATCCTAAAATAGTCTGATTTAAGCGATCTATTTTTTCTTGTTGATATTCCTGTAATGTAATTTCAATCCTAAAATAGTCTGATTTAAGCGTTTTGATTTAGCTGTTCAACATTCAGAGTACATGAATTTCAATCCTAAAATAGTCTGATTTAAGCTATTTAATATGCTGCCTAAACTAGGCCAACTAAACCTATTTCAATCCTAAAATAGTCTGATTTAAGCTCAAGTCAGGAAGCCATGCGTGGGACGGAGGTTTTAGATTTCAATCCTAAAATAGTCTGATTTAAGCTCTGTCCACGCTGCAAACATTACAT
>JASEIM010000058.1:0-989 GCA_030017655.1 Methanobacterium sp.
TGTTTTAATCAATTTTGGCTTTCCAGCATTTGTTCCTGGCTCTTCAATGTATTTTTGAGCTATTTTTTTAGCTTCTTCTGCAGATATTTTAGTTAAGCTGCTGTTATCATCTGATGCGATACTATTGTCTAATGTACCGCGATTATCAGTGGATACGCTTTGTTCATGGTTGATGGAATCATTTTTACCTGGATCTCCAGAAGCAGCGAACACTATGGCCGCTGCAGCTACTATCACCATTATTGCAACTATTGATTTTTTAATCATCTTTTTACCTCGTTTAGTTTTAAATGATCAGTATACAGTCTATCTTTTTAGAAAGATAAAGACGCATATCTCCCTTTCAACCTTTTAGAAAAAGGTTGATCAAAAATTTCTTTGCAGGATGTATACAGTCTATCTTTTTAGAAAGATAAAGACGCATATGTACCTTTTAACGTGTATGTTGCTGTATTCCAATTATTAATAACTCCAAATGAATTTCTGGAACTTGTTGCATCTGCTGCGTACCATTTGCCGTCTACCCAGATTTGTGCCCAGACGTGCCCGTAAGTGTTACCGCTTGTAAATTTACAGGTTCCATGTCTGTATCTTGCTGGGATTCCTGCAGCTCTTGAAAGAGCTATTAAGAGATGAGTGGTATCGACACAGTTTCCAGATTTGGCGTTTAATGTGCCTACAGCTCCACGTTTGGTGTTATAATAGAAGGAATAACTTATGTTGTCACGTACCCAGTTGAATATTGCCACTGCTTTATCGTATGCAGAAGTTTTACCGCTTGTTATCTTTGTTGCTAGCGCCTGAATTTGTGCATTAGTAACCTGGCAGTTTGTTGTAGCTTTAAGGTATTGCTGTAACTCTGTAGGTACCGGAATTGGTGCTGATCCAGTTGTGCTTGAAGTTCCAACGGTACTCCATGGTTTTACTGTTACATAGTTCGGTAATCTGTTGCTTGAATTTTGGAAGTTAAGTATCTTGGAGAACATGTA
>JASEIM010000058.1:999-1302 GCA_030017655.1 Methanobacterium sp.
TTAATACCTTAATTTACCGAGATTACTGTTTGCATAGTTTGGTAAAACACCATTTGCATCAATAAATGCATTAACTCTTTTAGCAAGGTCTAAATAACCTGCTTTAGTTAGATCTCCGCTTTTAATACTTTCACTTGGCTTTGCTGGATCATTAACAGTTTTAAGTGCTATTGGAGTTGTTTTTCCGCTGTTTAATTGTAATAAACCTGCAGTGAGTAGTTTTAAGAAATCAGGCATTTGAATTTGAGTTGTACCAATTGTTACATAATTTGGGAGTCTCTTGTTAGTTTCAATGAATGATTT
>JASEIM010000059.1 GCA_030017655.1 Methanobacterium sp.
TCGACAATAACAATGTATTTATAGGGACATGGAGAGAAAGAATCTAAGGAAATAGGGCAAATTTCCGCCCTGCTTAAATCAGACTATTTTAGGATTGAAATCCTCACGAAAGTCTTTCATCTTTCGCCTTGTTATGTTGCTTAAATCAGACTATTTTAGGATTGAAATTTACATTCTTAAATTTATTATTATTATTTCCTCTCCGCTTAAATCAGACTATTTTAGGATTGAAATTAATAACATAGGATAAAATAAAATAAAATAAAATAAGCTTAAATCAGACTATTTTAGGATTGAAATATTTAATATTCTCTGTATTATGTCCTATCTCTACCGCTTAAATCAGACTATTTTAGGATTGAAATATCATACCGCTGACAACACTTTCCTTTGCAATACCGCTTAAATCAGACTATTTTAGGATTGAAATATGAGATATAACTAATCCTTCATCCGTTTTTTGTATTGCTTAAATCAGACTATTTTAGGATTGAAATTGCTCCTTGTGAGATATAACTAATCCTTCGTCAGTTGCTTAAATCAGACTATTTTAGGATTGAAATACCAGGATCAATAATACTGTTAATATTATTGCTCCCCCGCTTAAATCAGACTATTTTAGGATTGAAATACATAGACTATCCCCTTTTTCGAGCTCGTATAGGTGCTTAAATCAGACTATTTTAGGATTGAAATTGCGTCTTGTGAAAGCTCCATCAAACCGTATGTCCCAAGGCTTAAATCAGACTATTTTAGGATTGAAATTTTTTTGAATGATTTTTCATGTTAAGCATTTTTATCGCTTAAATCAGACTATTTTAGGATTGAAATTAAAGAAAAGGAGCTGCAGAAAGAAAATGAATTCCTGCTTAAATCAGACTATTTTAGGATTGAAATTGGAGACAAAAGAAGACATAATAGCTGCTGTGAAACGCTTAAATCAGACTATTTTAGGATTGAAATAAAATTTGGTAAAGTTTGTACAACTGGGCAGGTAGCGCTTAAATCAGACTATTTTAGGATTGAAATGAATGACTAAATTTGTAGCTAAAGG
>JASEIM010000060.1 GCA_030017655.1 Methanobacterium sp.
TGTTTTTAGGCGGTTAGTTGCAGAGGGTGTTCCAGCAAAACAAGGATTGTAACCCCATATACCACCTGCAATTCCCATATTCTTTCTTTTCCGTTGCAGAGGGTGTTCCAGCAAAACAAGGATTGTAACCTTTAACTTTTTACCATCTACAACCCGAAACTCAACAATGGTTGCAGAGGGTGTTCCAGCAAAACAAGGATTGTAACTATCATTTAAATGTATACCATTGACGTATTGATCGGTTGCAGAGGGTGTTCCAGCAAAACAAGGATTGTAACTTCATTTCTTCCCATAATTTCTCCTGTTTTTTGTTGTTGCAGAGGGTGTTCCAGCAAAACAAGGATTGTAACTAGTTTTAACCACATACTTTCGTTCATTTTTTTATGTTGCAGAGGGTGTTCCAGCAAAACAAGGATTGTAACTACAGTAGGTGCAAATACACCTCCAACAGTATTTCCAGTTGCAGAGGGTGTTCCAGCAAAACAAGGATTGTAACTTGGATATATGAGTTTTCTTCTATGTTTTCTTCTATTGTTGCAGAGGGTGTTCCAGCAAAACAAGGATTGTAACTCTATAATCGGTGTTTTATAGCTTAAATCGGTTTTAAAGTTGCAGAGGGTGTTCCAGCAAAACAAGGATTGTAACATACTAATCCCTCCAAAAAAAATGTTTAAGGCAGATGTTGCAGAGGGTGTTCCAGCAAAACAAGGATTGTAACATAAGGTAATCATCATGCATTGCAACTTCAAGGGTGCGTTGCAGAGGGTGTTCCAGCAAAACAAGGATTGTAACAAAAACATATTTAACGGTTCTAATATCTGAAGGGATGGTTGCAGAGGGTGTTCCAGCAAAACAAGGATTGTAACATGAAGCGTTGCCAAATATTTCTCAAATGTAAATAGTGAGGGAAGTTGCAGAGGGTGTTCCAGCAAAACAAGGATTGTAACTTTACTTATGCAGTCTGTTGAACTGCTTAAATTAAGTTGCAGAGGGTGTTCCAGCAAAACAAGGATTGTAAACCTATTGACCAATAAG
>JASEIM010000061.1 GCA_030017655.1 Methanobacterium sp.
TGGGCATTCTGTTCTTGAAATGAATTCTAATACTTTTTCATCTAGATTTAGTTTATAAGCAGCCAAAAGTGTTTCAAATAGTAGTGCTGCGAGACCTTTAGTATAGGAACTTCTAAGCATCTTTATAGATGATGCTTGTCCAATCTTATCACCTATAATCTCAATTTTCATTCCATAATCATTAAGTTTTGCAAATTCAGATGCATATTTACCCGAAGCAATTAGGGGAGTGTTTATCCCGGATCTAATACTGCCTATGATTGCTGCATCTACAAATTTGGAATTAGATAGGTATTTTCTGCATTTTCTAACAGTGGTAGGTGCAATATTATTTAAATCTACATAAATTCCCCTAAAACTCTCTCCAATTTCCCTGGCAACAATAACTGCATTTTTTGGGACAACCGTGGAGATTAACATTTGGCAATTGGTTGCTAGTTCCTCATTTGAGTTTACTAAATTTACACCACTATTTTTTGCTTTTAAAACTGTTTTAGGACTTCTTCCAGTTATAGAGGTTGATACTTCTAAACCTTGTTTTAATAGTCCTTTGGATAAGGTTGATGCAACTTCACCAAATCCTAAAAATCCTATTTTCACTAAATCACCAATATAATGTTTTTTTTATTGCAAAATTATAATTCCAAAAAGATTCAAAAGAAGGTATAATCCTGCTGTGAATATTATAATTCCTGAAATTATCCTTATCCAATTTGAGTATTGAATTATTTTTTTTAAATTGATTTTTGAAATTAAAAAAGCTATTATCATTAATGTGAGAGAAAATCCTAATGTAAATAGTGTTAGATTAATTATGGTGTAACCTAAATTTCCAGTGGACACATTATATGCTATTAATGCAATTAAGTAGGCACCGTAACATGGAGCCCAAGCCACAGATGTTAAAGCTCCCATCAAAACTGAGGAAAATTGACTTTTAACAGTTCTATAAGTACTTGAGATCTGAAATAAACTTGCATTAAATATTAATATAATCCCAATTATCATGATGATAAGTGATGCTATAATTCTG
>JASEIM010000062.1 GCA_030017655.1 Methanobacterium sp.
GTCCCTGTAAAATAAGTCTCTACACTGAACAATATAAGAGTTTTTAATTTGGATATTAATAAAGTATATCTCACCACTGATGAACTCCACTATTATTTTAATTAAAACAATAGCGATAAAATACCTTGATTAAAAACTCATTAACTATGCTAATTTTAGTTGTATTGTTTATATAATTTCTGATTTAAAATTTAATTTTTATAATTTCATATTGAAAAAAATTAAATAATTGTAGAAAATAACCTATTTATTGGATTAATATTAAACTATTTCTATTGTTTATCATATTCGATGGGCTTCTTCACCTCAATTATCTTTTTTGATGTGCGCCATTAAGCGAAATTCATTTTAAAATTATATTATCAATTAATAAAAGAAAAGTAGGTGAAGAAAGATTCACATTAACCTATAAACTCGGAAATTACGGTCCAGATCCAGCAGAAAACGTAACAATCACTATACCATTACCAAGATTAGTACTTGCAGTTTTACCCTTGTTTGGTGGTTTAGCTTTCTAGAAAGAAAATAAAACCATCGAAAATTTTAAATTTTCGCATGCTTACAAAAAGAAGTTTCGTAGCTGGAAAAATTGAAAATTTTCCCATTTTTAAGGAAACGTAGTTTCCGAAGGCACCAAACACAAGGTATTTGCGTGTTCTTTATTTTTTTGTAATTAAGAAAAATTAACTTTATATGAATACAAAAAATTAATATTAATTTAAATATGCATTGTATTTAAAGCATAGGTATGTCTCTGATTTTAATACATACCTCTTTTTTTACATTAATTTTGGATTAAATAGATTCCAGCGATAATATCAAACAAAAAAGGACATTTCATTCTCAGTTTAATTCAAACTTTTTATTAATTTCAGGATCTTAAACCAAGAATATTTCTAAAGTATTTGTGTGGATTCTGTTGGTCTTGGAACCTTGTTAACAAGAATAACCAGGTCTTCATCGCTTTCATTGTACC
>JASEIM010000063.1 GCA_030017655.1 Methanobacterium sp.
CTTATAAAAGATGGAATCATAACAGAAGGAATGCTTCCTAAAACAATGACCTGCATTAATGCTATTGAAGGAGGAGTTTCTTCTGCGCATATTATAGATGGAAGGGTTAAACATTCATTACTCCTTGAAATATTTACTAAAAAAGGCATTGGAACAATGATTACTTCTTAAATCTTTTAAAAATAGTATTTATAATTTATTTTCTAATTTTAATTTTTAAATAAAATAAAACCCTCAAATACACATTTGTGTGTATTGGGGGCATGCAAAAAACTTTGTTTTTTGCGGTTGCGAAATATAATTTCGCAAACATGCAAATCTTTGATTTTTCTGGCTACGAAACTACGTTTCGTAAGTATTAGAAACTCCTTTCTCGGCTGCAAAAACTGAAAGTTTTTGTATGCACAAAAAATTTTTAATTTTTTAGTGCTGGTTGAATGGTAATTTTAGAATGGTAATACATCATAAATTCCATGTATAACCGCATTACTCCAGTTTCTAATAACTCCAAAGGAGTTTTGGCTGCTGGTAGCATCTGCATCTATCCATTTGCCATTAACCAGTATTTGAGCCCAAGCGTGACCGTAGGTATTACCACTTGTAAATTTAGCTGTAGCATGCACATATCTTGCTTTCAACCCTGCATTTCTTGCAAGCGCAACGATTAAATGTGAATGGTCTACACAGTTTCCCTGTCTGTATTTCAATGTGTTAGCTGCTCCATATTTGGTATTGTAGTAAAATGAATAGTTAATGTTGTCTCTTACCCAGTTGAATATTGCTACTGCTTTATCATAACTTGAACTAAGTCCGCTTGTTATTGATGCTGCCAGTGCCTTAATTCTTGAATCTGTCACCTGACAGTTTGTAGTTGACTGAAGGTATTGATTTAAGTCTGATGGTATATTTGTATTAGTGATTGATGTATCTACTGTAACGTAATTTGGTAGTCTGCTGTTTGTTCT
>JASEIM010000064.1 GCA_030017655.1 Methanobacterium sp.
TCTTGATAAAAAAGATGAGGAAATTAAATTTCTTAAAGAAGAAAATGAAAAAACCAAAAATTTGGTTAATGAACTTATAACGAACACTGAAACCGATGCAGATATTAGACTGCTTAAAGAAGAGAATGAAAAGATCAAAAGACTTCTTGGGGAATTAATGGAAAATATGAAATCCAAAGTTGATTGAAATTATGTATCCTCAATTATATAACAATTTGTATAACATTTTGTTAAACAAAAAATTGTAACAGGAGGTGAAAAAATAGCAAAAAAAGAAGATAAAAAACACCCAATTTTTGCTGTGAGAGTCAAGACAGAAAAGCCTAAGAAAGACTGGAGTAAATTTATTGAAGCAAAAAAGGAAAAAGATTATACAACCGCAGGAAAGGAACTTGAAAAAGCGCTTTATGAGTACATGGAACGTGAGGGCTGGGATTTCGAGAATGAAAGATTCATTGATTTTAATGATAACGATGAAAATAATTTTTTGAATAGAACCAAACACACACACATCGATCAGGATCAGGACCCCAGATCAATCGGTGAAGATGTGGATCTTACTGAACAAAGCCGAAGTGAACCATCCGAATCTGAACATAATCCTGTTAACAATGAAAATTCCAATAATGAAGCCCCTATTGAAGCAGCTGCAATTCCTGAGCAGACCCAATTTATAAAAGTCAGAACCCCCACCAATGAAGAAGTTTTCACTTATGCATTCTGTAAATTGTTTGCAAATCTGCATGAAGTCAACTATGAACAGATAGAGCAATTAGCAC
>JASEIM010000065.1 GCA_030017655.1 Methanobacterium sp.
AAAGAGAAAATAACACGTTATGATGAAGAAAAAAAGATAGGATATACTCTGGAAAATATAACTCTTTTTTTAAATCCAGTTATTTTAAGTCAGAATGGAACAGTATATCGACTGGAAAAGTGTGGGAATAAAAAGGAACGAGAGATCGTAAAAAGGCCATTTAATATAATCATAGATGCTGAATATTCAATAAAAGCATCATTAAACCCATTAACAAAAAAAATATCATTAAAAGAACTTGAAGGACCATTTGAATTCACCGGATCCAGTGCTTATGGAGTTTCACATGAAATGGAACATCTAAAAGGAAGTGAAATAAGCGGAGAGTCATTCTTTGAATTTGAATATGAACTGGATGATTAATGAAATTTTTGTATGAATTTAAAATAATTTTCACCCATAATGGATTATTTAGAGCAAATACAGCAATAATTTGTTTATTAATGAAATAACTGTTAATAAATAATCTTAATTTCTATACACACTATGTATTATAATTAAATACGAAAATTATTTATAGAACCTCTAACCCACTGATAAACTACAAAAGGATAGAGTTAAGGAAATTATATTTCCAAAATTTCGAAAATACATGATTTTCGAAGCAGGAGGAAAATAATTTTCCCCATAGCAAATCAAAACTACAAAAAATGCATAGCATTTTTCAAGATTTGGAGGCCCGAAAATAAGCTTTCGAGGGCCATAAAAATAAAAAAATTTTCGAGGTTGAGGAAAATTTTATTTTTCCGAACCATAATTAAAAAAA
>JASEIM010000066.1 GCA_030017655.1 Methanobacterium sp.
ATCAAAATATAGAATAAAAGATCTATCTGAAGATGATGTTGATAATTTGCTTGATAATTACAAATCTATGGGGAGAATAAAATGAAGAAATATCCAAGAATACAATTTCGAAAGAAATTAAAGGATTTGAGGAAAGAAATTGATAAAATGGGACAGGTCACCATTCAGTCCCAGAAAAATGCTACAGATGCACTTGTAAATTATGATGAAAAATTGGTTAAAGATGTTATTAAATCAGGAAAGGAAATAAATAACTTGGCTTTTAATCTAGAAAGACATTGTATAAGTATTATTGCAGCTGAACAACCAGTAGCTAGCGATTTAAGATTTATAGAAGCATGTATTAAAGTTTCAAGCCATCTGAAACGAATAACTCAAAGGACTGTGGATATTGCTAAAACTGCAGAATTATTAAAGGATGAAAAACTTCCTAAGGATGCTATGAGAGTAATAGGGCACATGGCAGATATAGTGCAGATGATGTTAAGTAAGAGCATCTACGCCTTTCTTGATCAAAACATGGACATGGCCCGTGGCCTTAGATATGATGATGATAAGGTTGATGATCTCTTTGATGAAGCAATGGATCATATAACTAAGAACATGGCTAAAGACAATGAGTCAATATCTTACATGGTTTATCTGCTATTTGTTTCCAGATATCTTAAAAGAATAGCTGACCGTGCAGTAAGCATTGGGGATAGAACCATCTTCATGATGACTTGTGAAAAACCTTAATCCCCTCGAATTTCTATTTTTTATCTTA
>JASEIM010000067.1 GCA_030017655.1 Methanobacterium sp.
AGAACCTGTGGATATACCATCACAGGAAGAAGTAGATGATTTCTTACCTTTGGCGTTGAAGGCTTCTACGCGTAATGTTCTGCCTGGGTCAAGCACTATGGGCATGGAGGCGAGGCTAAAGGGCAATGCGCCGTAGGTGTCGTCTACAGGCATGGGCGCGGCTATGCTGCTTATTCCGCGGAAGCCCATGACATCCTCAATTATGTCTAAGGGCTTATCGTCCACGTATATTCGCGTGCCAAGCTCCTCCAAGAAGACGCCTGAAGGATAAGCGCTGCAGTAGGTGTAGCCCCCGTAAAGGCGATTGAAAGTGTGTCTTTCGCCTGCTGGGCAGGTGAAGTTTATCATGGTGTGGATGTCGCCCTTCGGGATTGAGGCTGCAGCGGCGCTTGTCCATGTGGCGTATTGATAGCTTAAGAAGTGTTTAGACTGTTCCGCATAGCGGCTAAGCAGGTCTGGGGCTAAAACTTCACCTGGCGAGAGCTCCAGGATTTCTCCTACGATGCGGATGAACCTGTCCGCCGTGCCAAGGATTTCCAGGGTTTTGCCTGGTGGAACCACAACATATAAGCCTCCAAGGTCTAAGGGAGGAAGCCTGCTGGCAGCCTTCACACTTTGGGGCGCCACCTTGTCCACGATTTCTAGGCAGCGGCTTCCAGCCACCTTCAATGTTACGCGTGCTGTGTCGGCGATGTTAGAGGAGTGGAATTAGCAACACTTGTTTTTATAAAATATAAAACACTTCCA
>JASEIM010000068.1 GCA_030017655.1 Methanobacterium sp.
TGCTTTATGTTTGTGGTGTGCTTCTATTATTTCGATATCATAATCATTTAGGATTTTTGCAAGGTCTTTAATTATTTTAAAGAATACATTCACCCCTACCGCCATATTCGGTGCAATAACTGATTTTATCTTATTTTCTTCTATGGATTCTCTTATTTCATCCATTTGTTCATCTGAAATTCCTGTTGTTCCTACAACTACGTTAACACCATATTTAGCTGCTGTTTTAATTGTATTGGCTGCTGCATTTGCTGTTGTGAAATCAACAAGAACATCAGGTTTCTTTTCCTTTAAAACTTCAGAAAGATTTTGAGCACTATATATTTGGACACCTATTTTTCCAGCGCCTATTACTTCACCTATATCCTCTTCCTCAAGAGGAGTATCAGGTGCTCCTATTGCTGCTATAACTTCCATATCGTCCTGTTTTAATATAGCTTTAATTATTTCAGATCCTATTCTTCCACCCGCGCCTGTTACAGCTATTCTAATCATCTTGTTATCTCCATTAATAATTTTTTAAATTATAAAATTTAATGCTTATTTCCTGTTTATATGAATTTTAGATGGTTTTTAAGAGCTTTAATTCAGTATTTTTAAGATTTAAAAACTAATATAATTTATTTTGCTTCCTCTATCCACTCCTTAGAAACTTCCTGGTGGGTCATGTGCATATCTTCACTTAATGGTATTTCTTTAAGGAAGAATGCAACGATTAAT
>JASEIM010000069.1 GCA_030017655.1 Methanobacterium sp.
GAAACATGTAATTATAATGATAAAACATGATATATAAACCTACCTCTTTTTTCTTAGAAGGGATATTATTCTAAAAATAGTATTACCATAATTAAATGGATAGCATATATTGGTTTAAATCAAAAAAGGACATATTTATGCTTAAAAATAAAAATAAATGCTATTAATCCCCATAATACTATCAAAACTGCCCCAAAACCTTTTTGAAAATTTCTTGAGGATAATGGATTAAAAAGTTTTATTCCGCTGGGAGTAAAAAGATCAAGTATTAAATGGCTTAGGAAACCTAATAATATTGCTAAAAAAGTATAATAAATATTTAAATCAGTATTAGGGCTTATTATTATTCCGGCGGATACGAGAGTAAAAAAAGGCAATAGAAGTTTTTTGTTTAAGACAATGGTCCCTAAAATAAGAGATATACATATTAAAGGAATTTTATTGTTAATATTGAATTCATAAAATATGGTATAAATCCCTAAAATAAAAAATGTAAATAGAAATGATAGAATTAGAATTCCGGGTATTGAATGAGTAAAACCCCTATGTTTGGATGTATAAAATATTATGCTCATTATAATAAGAGATATACCAATTATAAATGGCATTTTGAGGAAATATAGCATTATTGATAACAGTAATCCAAAAATAGTCATTAACATAAGATTTTTTTTCTTCACATGGTGATCCATATCGATCA
>JASEIM010000070.1:0-395 GCA_030017655.1 Methanobacterium sp.
GAGAAAAATACATGCGCTATGAATAATTGCCTTAATGAAATCAGTAAAAAAATCAGAGATTACGATCTTATTGAATACGAGATCCAGGGTCTTGATATATGATTTTAGGATTTTAAGAGTTTGAACTTTAGCTAGTGGACATAAAAACAAATATTTGATTAAATTATATTTATCAAATTTTGAATATTTCATACAAAAATAAATTTTAATCTAAATAAGAAATTTTACCCAGCTCCTGCAAAGGAATCAATATATGTGGTAATTGCAGGAGCGGGAAACTTATAATTATTGATCAGAACAAAGTTACGCTTCTGGCTTATATAAAAATATTATGTATATATTTATTCCGATATTTTTCGCTTTTTGTATTTTAATATATTTGGATGCTCCGGCAG
>JASEIM010000070.1:405-696 GCA_030017655.1 Methanobacterium sp.
TCTTCGGCTCGAAAGGCCGAAATGATTGGCCGGACTACACTACAGGAGCAGATAACAAATAAGAATGGGACTACTAATTCGAACCTGCCACCAGTCGGTTAACAGTCGAACACTATACTTACTGTGCTACAAAGGTTACTTTTCAATATGAAACAATACCATTTATATTTTTTATTATGATATTTAAATTAAAGTTTAAATATTTAATTTATAGTTTTATAAGATTTTTTCTTTAATAATTAAAACATTTTAAAAGGAAAATATTAGTGTATTATAACTAATTACTTTATA
>JASEIM010000071.1 GCA_030017655.1 Methanobacterium sp.
GGGGGGATTCGAACCCCCGACCTATGCCTTACCAAGGCATCGCTCTACCGCCTGAGCCACTGAGGCTATATTTTTCTAATTTTTATTATTGTAGTATTTAAAACTAACCATAGTATATGTTGATAATAATAAGTGCAGGGGATGGGATTCGAACCCACGTAGGCCTACGCCAGAGGATCTTAAGTCCACCCCCTTTGGCCAGCTCGGGCACCCCTGCAAATAACAAACTTGTTAGAAATTGTTAGAGGTTATATATTAAGTTAACGGTTATCTTAATAATATGTTTCCATTAACCAATTTTAGGTGATAGATATCAAATATATTGATTAAATTATTTTATCTAGTCTAAATGTTTATCATATTAAAATAAATAAAAAACCATATTTTATAATACTGTTTAAAAAAATCTTAATAGAAAAAATCAAAGGCGTTTGGATGAATATTAAATGTTACTATGACCTTATCGGTGTTTGAATGAAGGTTGATTTAAATAAATGTGGAATTTGCGGTGCTTGTGTTGGAGTTTGTCCCCACAATGTTTTTGAAATTTTAGAAAATTGTATAAATATTAAAGGAAAATGCCAAAAATGCAATAATTGTACAATTGTTTGTCCTTTAGGGGCTTTAATTGATTGAAAGGAGACAAATATGAAATATGATGTTATTGTAGTGGGAGGTCGTGTTGCTGGTTCA
>JASEIM010000072.1 GCA_030017655.1 Methanobacterium sp.
TTAATTATCTGGCCTTTGTAGGGGTGAACTTTTTCAATATCTTCTTCGTTAACGCTATGTAAAACAATATTATCGATTTTTTCGGCGTGATAAACCTTTATCTTCTCTCCTCTGATTTTCAGATATCCAGTATCAGATGGTTGACCGCCGCCTTCCGGATAGAAGAACGTCTGGTCTAATATAACATTATTTTCATATGTTCCGATTATATGAGCTTCAAATTCTGTTTCATAGGGATTTTCATAGAATAATAAATCTGTAGGTGGGAAATTAAGCTCTATTTCTGTCTTTTCTTCTTGAGCTTCTAATTCATGCTCATTTGCAACTAAAGTATAGAAATTATCAGGGACATTTACCTTAAAGCCCATTTTTTCTGCAATTTCCTTCGCTGTTTCAGGCGGAATTCCATGAGATTCATAAAGCTCTTTAAGGATTTCGAATGGCATTTCATCCTTATTTTTCTTTTTGAGTTTTTTCACACTTCTTTTAACAAGTTCTCTGCCTTTTGAAACGGTTTTAAGGTATCTTTTATCTTCAAGATTGATAATGTTGAGTATATGTTCCTGATGCTGTTTAATTTCAGGATATGTCTTTGATAAGAAGTCAAGCTGTATTTTCATTATATCTGCTAAAGATTCATTTAACCCAAGATCTTTAATGAACCTAATTGTCCTTCTCAAAACTAATC
>JASEIM010000073.1 GCA_030017655.1 Methanobacterium sp.
CATGCAATTGTAAAGAATACTGGAAAGACTGTAAACCAGTAGTAAAAACACCCTTTTCTCCGCCAAAATGTGAAACCGCCAAACCACCAGTATGTAAAGCAGTTTGTCCACCAGCTAAGGTTTGCCCACCAAAATGCGAAACTGATAAAAAATGTGAATATAAAGATAGTCGAAAAGATGATTGGAAAAACTGCAAATGCCAAACAGTAACCAAAAGACCAGTATTTAAAAGGCCAAAATTTAAAACAGTTAAAAAGCCAGTGTTTAAAAAAGCAAAATTTAAAACAGTTAAACGACCAGTATTTAGACCACCAGTATTTGATAGACCAAGACCAGTTGGCGTTATCTAAATGCTAAAAATGGGAGAATTTAAAAAATTCTCTCTATTTTTAAAATTTCTAAAACATTAAAAATTAAAATTAATCAATGTACCTAGTGTAATCTTCCACAGAAGTCTCTTTAAAAGCTCTCCTGCGACGCATACACGACTCACAAACACCGCAATGCTCTTCTTCACCCAAATAGCATGAATAACTTAAATTCATTGGTGCATTAATTTTATCGCCCAACTTAACAATTTCATTTTTATTCAATTCTATAAGCGGTGCTTCAATTTTCACACTTTCAAGTGTACCTATTTCTAAAACATTATTAAATGCATTTAAGAATTCTTTTGAGTTATCAGGGA
>JASEIM010000074.1 GCA_030017655.1 Methanobacterium sp.
TTAATTATCTGGCCTTTGTAGGGGTGAACTTTTTCAATATCTTCTTCGTTAACGC
The DNA here is from genome assembly GCA_030017655.1 of Methanobacterium sp. Lineage (NCBI taxonomy): Archaea > Methanobacteriati > Methanobacteriota > Methanobacteria > Methanobacteriales > Methanobacteriaceae > Methanobacterium > Methanobacterium sp. Next base: position 56 of record JASEIM010000074.1, read on the forward strand.
CATGTAAAACAATATTATCGATTTTTTCAGCATGATAAACCTTTATCTTCTCTCCCCTGATTTCCAGATATCCAATATCAGATGGTTGACCTCCGCCTTCTGGATAGAAGAATGTCTGGTCTAATATCACATTATTTTCATACGTTCCAAGTACATGAGCTTCAAATTCTGTTTCAAAGGGATTTTCATAGAATAATAGATCCGTAGCAGGAAAATTAAGTTCAATTTCAGCTTTTTCTTCCTGAACTTCTTCTTCATGCTCATTAGCAACTAAAGTATAGAAATTATCAGGGACATTTACTTTAAAGTCCATTTTTTCTGCAATTTCCTTCGCAGTTTCTGGGGGTATTCCATGAGATTCATAAAGCTCTTTAAGAGTTTCAAATGGCATTTCATCCTTATTTTTCTTTCTGAGTTTTTTCACGCTTCTTTTAACAAGTTCTCTGCCTTTTGAAACTGTTTTAAGGTATCTTTTATCTTCAAGATTGATAACATTAAGTATATGTTCCTGATGCTGTCTGATTTCAGGATATGTCTTTGAAAGGAAGTCAAGCTGTATTTTCATTATATCTGCTAAGGATTCATTTAACCCAAGATCTTTAATGAACCTAATTGTCCTTCTCAAAACTAATC
>JASEIM010000075.1 GCA_030017655.1 Methanobacterium sp.
TATCACCAGCTATTACACAACCATTACTTCCAATATATGATATTATTAGACTCATTTTCCCACCTATATGTATTATTTAAATCAGTTTTTGACATAATTTTTTATCCAATAGTAATATCAGTTATCTGTTTTATCTTCCTAAACTTAATTAATTATTTATTATTAAATTAATTGGAAACTATCTTAAATTTACACTATTAAATGAGCAATATTAGCCATTTAAATTAATATTACTCTATATTAGGGATATAAAAATATTTTTGCATTATTCTAAATCAACTCCATAGAACTCTAGAAGTTCTTTTATTGATTTAACATAACTTTTAGGTCTCTCTTTATTTTTTTCTTCATTGTAGAACTCTACAAGGTTTTCAATATATTCTGACATATTCTAAACTCCTGGTTTAATGAAATGTTAAGCATTTTGTTATACAATTTGTTATACAAATTAGTTGATTTTATAATACTAAATTAATTATATTTATTTTAGTAATACTTATTATATCATATTATTATTAAATAATATATTATATTATTATATAATATGGCTTTAAATCATAAAATAAGATAATTAAAGCGTTTATGTTAATAAATGCAATAAAATATCTGTTTTTAGACTTAAAAACGTTTTTTAAATTATTTTTAATTTCCATGGGATTTATCCATTATTTGGCTGAATTTT
>JASEIM010000076.1 GCA_030017655.1 Methanobacterium sp.
GTTTAGAGAATACATTTAGGGTATAACCTGAATCTACATATGATTGATAGTAATCTAAATTATTAGTGGTGTTGTATTTGCTATATAATTGATTTCTAACCTTATTGTTCTCGATAAATACATTTTTAAGTTCTGTCTGTTTAGACCAGGATAAAGACGATGATTTATTTAGGATTACTTGCTCATCAATAGTAAAGTTATCAATTTTAGGAGCATAAGGGGTTGATATGGATAAAATAAGCAGAATTAATGCAAATAACATTAATAATGGGTATATGGGGCTTATTTTCATAATTATCACATCTTTCGAATATAATAATTGTAAAAAGGTTTAAAATAGTTCTTTTATCTAATATTAATTTTTCAACTATAAAACTGTTTATATAAAATTTAAATAAAGCGAATTGGACTAAAAATCTTTAAATTATATGAACCTGACGATTTCTTGAGTAAAAGAATATAAGTTTTGCGTAAAAAAAGAAATAATTTGATACAATCCTTTTTATTTAGAAAAAGGTTGAGCACTATCAAAATTTTTAATTTTGATGTGTAACAATCTTTGATTGTTAACGCTCTCGAAAACTTCGTTTTCGAGGCGCCAAAAACTTTCGGTTTTTGAGCGCCGGGGACGGGATTTGAACCCGCGCGATCCAAAGGATCATGGGATTAGCAGTC
>JASEIM010000077.1:0-223 GCA_030017655.1 Methanobacterium sp.
CACATTTGTAACTTTCAACAAAGTCGTAACTTCTTCCAAATGCTTCTTCAAATTCCATATTTACTTTCTTTATTATCTCTTTTGATTTTTCCATGGCCACTTGCATATCATGGCGAGCTTCCATGTAATAATTTGGATCTGTAAAGGTACCGATGGACATGGGATGTTCTGGATCCAGAAATTCATGTTCTGGATGGTAAGCAGGTAAAAATGCATCAACTTC
>JASEIM010000077.1:233-668 GCA_030017655.1 Methanobacterium sp.
ATGGTCATTCCAGATGCTTAATGGAGCTGACAATGCCCGGTTTGCATTGGCCATTACTATAGGATTTCTCATACCTGCGGCAGCAAATAAAATTTCATGCATCAGAGCTAAACCTTGAGATGATGTTGCTGTAAATACCCTTACACCTGCACTGCAAGCTCCCACACAAGCGCTAATAGCACTATGTTCTGATTCTACACGTATATATTCTGTTTTTAATTTTCCATCAGCCACAAATTTTGCCAAATATTCTGATATTGATGTTTGTGGAGTAATGGGGTAAACAGGAACTACATTTGGTTTAGCTAGGTTAACTGCTTCGGCTATTGATTGATTTGCAGAAATAACTTTAAGTACCATTGAAATCTCCCCTATTCTCGCTCCATTTTAATTGCTTTTACAGGACATTCTTCAGCACATATCCCGCATCCTTTA
>JASEIM010000078.1 GCA_030017655.1 Methanobacterium sp.
CAAAATATTTATATATGAAGTTCATTCAAGTATACTTTAGAAAAAGTAAAGGAGACTTTAATATGCATATAATGGAAGGTTTCTTACCATGGCAATGGTGTTTATTCTGGTATATTGTTGCATTACCAGTGGTTGCATACGGCGTCATCCAAATTAAAAAGATCACAGAAAAAAACCCCGAATCAAAACCGCTAATAGCAGTATCAGGTGCATTTATATTCGTTTTATCATCTTTAAAGCTCCCATCAGTTACAGGGAGTTGTTCTCATCCTACAGGAACTGGTTTGGGTGCTGTACTCTTTGGACCCGCAGTTACCTGTGTTTTAGGATCAATCGTTCTTGTTTTCCAAGCACTTCTCCTTGCACACGGAGGAATAACCACCCTGGGGGCAAATATTTTCTCCATGGGTATTGTAGGCCCATTTGCTGCATGGCTTGTATATAAAGGTATTAAAAAAATAGGCTGGAGTCCTTCACTAGGAATATTTTTTGCAGCATTTTTAGGAGATTTGTTAACATATGTGACTACTGCAATACAGTTATCACTTGCTTTCCCCATACCTACATTTGGAGAGGCTTTTGTTAAATTTATGGTTATCTTTGCCTACACCCAAGTTCCTCTGGCCCTTATTGAAGGTGGTTTAACAGTATTTATATTCTG
>JASEIM010000079.1 GCA_030017655.1 Methanobacterium sp.
CCACTTCTTTCAGCTCTTTTTCAGGTTTTGAAGTTGTAATAAGACCATCAGCCCAGTTTCTCATCCATTCTGCAGTTTCTGCAGATATTGCCGCACATATTAAAAGTGGTGGCTTTTGTGGAAGGGTATAGAGTTTCGCTTCTTCAATTTTAACTTGTCCGTTAAATGTCACCGTTAGTCCCTTCCATAATTTCCTTATGATTTCAGCGGATTGCTTTAAACGCTGGTTTCTTTCTGCTTTTGAAAGCCATTTGTCTCCTGTAATCCCTTCGCTTAATAACTGCCCACTTCCAAGTGCAATCCAGAATCTATTTTTGTACATTTCGGTTAGGGTAGCAGCTGCTTGAGCTATAATTGCTGGATGATATCTTTGCCCTAGAGCCTTGACAACTCCAAAAGGTAAAGATGTGGCTTGTAGTGCAGAACCAAGCCATGACCATACAAATCCACTTTCACCCTGAGATTTTCCCCATGGGTGAAAATGATCAGAACACATTACTGCACTAAATCCATTTTTTTTCTGCTAATTGTACTAGTTCTAACAATTTACTGGGTCTAAATTGTTCATGGGAAGCATGAGAACCTAATTTCATTTTTTTTATCCACAGAGTTATTCAATTGATGATTTCCATAGTTTTTGAAGATCCTTAGGTAGGTTAT
>JASEIM010000080.1 GCA_030017655.1 Methanobacterium sp.
CCACTTCTTTCAGCTCTTTTTCAGGTTTTGAAGTTGTAATAAGACCATCAGCCCAAATTTCCATCCATTCTGCAGTTTCAGCAGATATTGCCGCACCTATTAAAAGTGGTGGCTTTTCTGGAAGGGTATAGAGTTTCGCTTCTTCAATTTTAACATGTCCATTAAATGTCACCCTTATTCCATTCCATAATTTCCTTATGATTTCAGCAGATTGTTTTAAACGCTGGTTTCTTTCTGCTTTTGAAGGCCATTTGTCTCCTGTAATCCCTTCATTTAATAACTGACCACTTCCAAGTGCAATCCAGAATCTATTTTCGTACATTTCGGTTAGGGTAGCAGCTGCTTGAGCTATAATTGCTGGATGGTATCTTTGCCCAGGAGCATTCACCACTCCAAAAGGTAAAGATGTGGCTTGTAGTGCAGATCCAATCCATGACCATGAAAATCCACTTTCGCCTTGAGCTTTTCCCCTGGGTGGAAATGATCAGAACACATTACTGTACTAAATCCATTTTTTCTGCTAACTGTACTAGTTCCAACAATTTACTGGTCTAAATTGTTCATGGGAAGCATGAAAAACCTAATTTCATTTTTTTATCCTCAGAGTTATTCAATTGATGATTTCCATAGTTTTTGAAGATCCTTAGGTAGGTTAT
>JASEIM010000081.1 GCA_030017655.1 Methanobacterium sp.
GGCGCTATGAAGAAATGGAAGAAGTTATAGAATTAATTGCAGAAAACGGAAATCCTCAGATGAGTAAAGCAACTGCAGAATTTTTTAAATCTCTTTATGAAGAGATTAATGGGCTTGAAAAACGTCCGGATAATTATAGGGATGTTTTTAAGCTTATTGATAAGAATTAATGAAATTAATTCCTAAATCAAAATCTTTCAATAGGAATAGTAAAATAGAATGTTGAACCTTTACCAAATTCAGATTCAACCCAACAATTCCCGTAAGAGACTTTTTTAAACCTCTTTCAGTAAAATTTATTATTCTTATGACTCTAATATTATATATACACTCAAAAAAGTCTTTATGCATTATCCAGTAAGAATATTTTACCATTTTTCATAAAAACCTATTTTATCCTTGATAATTACTATCGTTAATTAGTAATAATTTTTTCGATTTGGTTTTTAGATTAAATGATTTGTTAGTAAATGTTATAGGCAAAAATAATAGTTTTAAAAGAATTATTTGTATTTTAAATACATAATGTCATAAAAAATTGAAATAAAATCATTTCAAGAAACTTTCAACAAAATTTCTGGCCTCGTTAAGTGCTTCTAAAGGAATTCCCTTGGGCATTTCGCCGATTTCTCCCTGAACAT
>JASEIM010000082.1 GCA_030017655.1 Methanobacterium sp.
AAAGGAGCTAAAGCCATAATAGTAGATATGGGTTCTGATTCGAAAAGTATCCATTGTATACTTAGTATTCGTAAAATAGACCAGAATGTAAGGATAATTGCAGAAGCAGAACGTTATGAAAATATAGAGCAGCTTGAACTTGCCGGAGCAACCCAGGTTATATCTCCATTTGTAATATCTGGAAGGCTCATGTACAAGAGCATTGATGACGGATACGAGGCAATGTTTGTTCAGGAAGTTCTGGCAGAGCACAAAAGCCGTGAAATGAAAGAAGTAATGGTAACAGAAGACAGTTATTTTGTAGGTAAAACAGTTCTTGAAGCTGATGTGCACGAAAAAACTGGAGTCATACTTGTTGGAATTGGTGAAAGTGGAAATTTAATTATAGATCCATCAAGAGACTATGTTATCAAAGCTGGAGACATAATACTTGGAATTGGAAAACCTGAAGAGTTTGAAAGGTTAGAAAAAAAGTGTATGGGTCTAAATAATTCTAAATAAAATCAAAAAATTCTATATCAATTCTTTTTAACTGTTTTATTACCAATTCTCCATTTTTATAATTATTTTTAAATGAATATGCAATTATATTAACTCCTTTTTTATGAGCATTCTTTAAAGCAATTGAAA
>JASEIM010000083.1 GCA_030017655.1 Methanobacterium sp.
CAAAATATTTATATATGAAGTTCATTCAAGTATACTTTAGAAAAAGTAAAGGAGAGTTTAATATGCATATAATGGAAGGATTCTTACCATGGCAGTGGTGCTTATTCTGGTATATAGTGGTATTACCAGTAGTTGCATATGGTGTCATTCAAATTAAAAAGATTACAGAAAAAAACCCCGAATCAAAACCACTTTTAGCAGTTTCAGGCGCATTTATGTTTATTTTATCATCTTTAAAACTTCCTTCAGTTACTGGAAGTTGTTCCCACCCTACTGGTAATGGTTTAGGGGCTGTACTCTTTGGACCGGCAGTTGCCAGTGTTTTAGCGGCAATTGTTCTTGTTTTCCAGGCAATTCTTATAGCACATGGTGGACTAACTACTCTTGGCGCTAATATTTTCTCTATGGGTATTATAGGCCCCGTTGCTGCGTGGTTAGTGTTTAAAGGAATAAAAAAGATAGGTTGGTCAGCATCTATTGCAATATTTTTTGCTGCACTTCTTGGAGATTGGTTAACTTACGTAACTACTTCAATTCAATTAGCACTGGCTTTCCCAGTTCCTACATTTGGAGAAGCTTTTGTAAAATTCGGAGTTATTTTTGCCTACACTCAGATTCCGTTAGCAAT
>JASEIM010000084.1 GCA_030017655.1 Methanobacterium sp.
CTGTGAAACTAAATGTTCCTCCTTTTTTAAGTATCCGATATGATTCTCTAAAGAAGTTTTCCAGATTGTTAAAAAAATGGAAAACACCCACAGCAATCACGTGGTGAAACTCCAGGTCATTATATGGTAAAAAGTTTTCATTTAAATCAAAAAATTTAAGATCAGATGCAATATTCTTTTGCTTGCAAATTTTAAGCATTTCCTCTGAATTATCCAGACCATAAATTTTTAAATCCGCCTTTTTAAAAAGAAATGAACTTAAACCAGTCCCTATACCAATATCAAGCAACTTTTCTGCTGAATTAATATATTCAAATACTAATCCAAATATTATTTCAGATGAATAGCTTTCAAATTGCCTGGAAAGTGAATCATATTCTTCAGCATATCTATCATGTTCAATGCCAGATTTTATGGGAACTTTTTTATTCATAATTAAATATCTTACTTAAATATCATATAAGATTAACAGAATATCCTGCAAAACATTTTTATAAGAATTCTGGCATTTATTTTAAATGATATTATGGCCTTAAATTGTCTAAATAGCATCAATTCATTATACAAAATTTAAAGGTTTTTACTAAATTATGTGGGGTGTTTTATTCTTCCACTTCTACTGCCTC
>JASEIM010000085.1 GCA_030017655.1 Methanobacterium sp.
AGGCGGTAGAGCGATGCCTTGGTAAGGCATAGGTCGGGGGTTCGAATCCCCCCTGAGGCTTTTTAAGACATAATTTTGAATTTTGATAGCAGATAAAAGAAATACTATAACTAATTAAATTCTCTATAATTTAGTTCTACACCTAAATAAAAATATTAAATATTTTAAATCCTTAATCCAAGAATAAATTGTAAATATAAGATCAATTGTATTATTTTCTGATGTGATAAAATGTCAAAGACATTAGATATTGTAATGGCTGGAGTAATATCAGGAATTGTAGCATTTACTACAACTCAGATAGGAATAGCCGGTACAGTGATCGGAGCTGTTCTGGGAGCAATGCTTTACCAGATCATGAATCATTTTTTAAAGGAGCCTTTGGGGAATATAAATACTCAGAAGATAGAAACACGTATAGTGTTTATCCTACCTTTGATAATCATTTTAGTTATTGAATTACTCTACATTCTATCATCAATTTATTGGGAACCACAAAAAATTATACAATTTTTACAAGGCGCTACAGGATGGAACCTTTTTAGATCAATTGGTTTTGGGCTAATATTAATGGGACTATATTCAATCATAGTACCTGAAAATATCAAAAGAAAATATG
>JASEIM010000086.1 GCA_030017655.1 Methanobacterium sp.
CTATAATTGTTGACATGGCTTTAGATTCTCAAACTATCCATTGCATACTGAGTATTCGTAAAATAGACCAGAATGTCAGGATAATTGCAGAAGTAGAGCGTTATGAAAATATAGAACAGATACAGCTTGCCGGTGCAAATCAGGTCATATCTCCTTTTGTAATCTCTGGAAGGCTTATGTATAAAAGCATTGATGATGGATATGAAGCTCTCTTTGTTCAGGAAGTCTTAGCAGAACATAAAAACAGGGAAATGAAAGAAGTAAAAGTAACAGAAGATAGCTATTTTGTAGGTAAAACTGTGCGCGAAGCAGACATACACGAAAGAACAGGTATCATACTTGTGGGTATTGGTGATAATGGAAATTTAACCATAGATCCATCCAGGGATTACGTTATTAAACCAGGGACTATATTGCTTGGAATTGGAAAACCTGAAGAGTTTGAAATTTTAGAAAAAGAGTGTATGGGCTCAAATAAACCTAAATAGGATCAAATAACTTTATTTCAATTCTTTTAAAGGGTTTTATTTCCAAAGTTCCGTTTTTATAAATATTTTTAAAAGAATATGCAATTATATTAACTCCTTTTTTATGAGCATTCTTTAAAGCAATTGAAA
>JASEIM010000087.1 GCA_030017655.1 Methanobacterium sp.
AGTTTTTCGCAGGCTTCTTCACAGTCCATACAACCATCACAAAGATCTGGTTGGATTAAAATTTTTTCCAAGATGTAGCCCTCCTATATTTTCAATTCAGCGCAGATTTTATCCACATAATCTTGTATTTGTTTTTTCTCTTCATCAGCAAGATGTTTAAACCTTTTTTGAGCTTCTAAATATTCATTTACTGGTTTTCTCTGCATGGGCCGGTAGGTGACTTTAAAGTTTCCTTCTTCAATTTCATATAATATCCATGAACCTGTTTCAACGGCTAACCTTCCAAGTTCTATGGTTTTAGCCGGATCAAAACCCCATCCAGTAGTACATGGTTGGTGGAGATGTATGTATGCAGGCCCTTCTACCTCTTTAGCCTTTTTAACTTTTTTCATGAAATCTTCAGGGTAAGCTATAGAAGCAGTTGCCACATAGGGCACGCCATGGGCAGCCATAATCATAGGTATATTCTTTTTAGGTTTGTCTTCTCCAAAACTCTCTGTACCATGGGGAGAAGTGGTTGTAGAAGCACCAAAAGGTGTAGATCCACTTCTTTGAATACCAGTATTCATGTAGGCTTCATTATCGTAACATATGTAGATCAGGTTGTGACC
>JASEIM010000088.1 GCA_030017655.1 Methanobacterium sp.
GGCGCTATGAAGAAATGGAAGAAGTTATAGAATTAATTGCAGAAAACGGAAATCCCCAGATGAGTAAAGCAACTGCCCAATTCTTCAAATCATTATATGAAGAAATTAATACACTTAAAAAGCGACCAGATACCTATAGCGATGTTTTTAAGCTTATTGATAAGAATGAATGAAATTAGTTCCCTAAATCAAACAATTCTCAATAGGAATAGCAAAATAGAATGTTGATACTTTACCAAATTCAGATTCAACCCAGATATGTCCGCTATGACGTTCTATTACCTTTTTACTAACAGCTAAACCTACTCCTGTACCTTTACTCTTCTCTTGTGTGTAAACGTTGAAAAATGGTGAAAATAAGATCTTGATAGTGTTCATTAATAGTTTTTTCGATTTTGGTTTTAAGATTAAACTGCTTGTTAGTAAATGTTATAAGCAAAAATAAAAGTTTTAAAAGAATTATTTGTATTATTAAATACATATTATGTCATAAAAAATGAAAATAAAATAAATCTCATTTCAGAAAGCCTTCAACAAAATTTCTAGCTTCATTAAGTGCTTCTAAAGGAATTCCCTTGGGCATTTCGCCGATTTCTCCCTGAACAT
>JASEIM010000089.1 GCA_030017655.1 Methanobacterium sp.
TTGCCTCAACTAGAGCATCATGAACTCCATCTAATATTGCCTTTTTATATTTTTCGGATTTTCCTTTTCTTATCTCTATTTTAACAAGGGGGCCATTTTAACAACCTTTAAAAAATCTTTTCACTATACCTTTTGGTATATTTTCTATTATTGAATTTTTTTAGATATTATTGGCTCATTGTATTTAATTTTTTGATATTTATTCTTTATTTCATTATACTGTGAATAATAAACCCAGAATAAATGTGGAGTTAATGTTTTTTTAACTAAAATAACTTCAGTAGTACATTTTTTGTTTTCTATGATTTTCTTAATAGTATTAAAAATTTTATTTTAACCAAAATCTTTATATAGTATAAGAACTACTAGTTATATTACTGACTAATAAGTCATAAGTATGATTAAATAGTCATTAAAGATGGGTGAAATCATATGTCACTTGCAAAATGGAAGGAAAGAGAAAGAGAGCAGCGTCAAATCGATATTATCAAAGCTGCCAGGAAACTATTCGCTGATAAAGGCTTTGATGTTTCAATGGATGAAATAGCAAAAGAGGTTGGTCTTGGTAAAAGCACACTTTATCTTTATT
>JASEIM010000090.1 GCA_030017655.1 Methanobacterium sp.
AAAATTTCTTCATATCTTAAATTAGGTCATTTTGCTGCAGGTTTTATGATAATAGCCATTTCAACAGGTATACCTGAATTAGTAGTTAGTATAACTTCGGCAATAGAGGGAATACCAGAACTTTCTTTAGGAACTGTTTTAGGATCTAATGTTGTAAATTTATCATTTGTTTTAGGTACTGCCGTGTTAATTGCGGGTGGAATAAATTTTAGAGATGAGAATATAAAAAAAGAGCTAACTTATCCTTTTTTTATTGCTCTTTTACCTATAATACTGGCCATCGATCAAATCATATCTATTTTTGATGGTTTAATTTAATAATTGCATTTATTGTTTACATTTGGTTTGTATTTAGAAAAACCGATTTTGAAGAGGAAGAAGAAATAGTTAGCAAAAAACAATTTTTAAGGAGTTCTATACTATTTTCTTTAGGATTAATAGCCCTTTTAATTAGCGCCAGATATCTGGTTGAGTATACTTCTTTAATTGCTGTTGAAATTGGAATCCCTGTCTTTTTCATAGGTATTTTACTGGTTTCTTTTGGTACATCACTTCCCGAACTTGCGTTTGAGACTATT
>JASEIM010000091.1 GCA_030017655.1 Methanobacterium sp.
CGATGATGAACCCTATGAGCTCTGATTGGTGATGAATGATGGGCGAACTGAGGCTATTTTTTAAGTATTCCCTCTAAAAATAACTCTCCAAAAATCTCAATTTTTTTAAATAGATGTCCATATTTTTGCCAATAATTTGTTGAATTTATTAATATTAAAATTAAAAATAAAAAAAAGAATTTATTTATTAGTTCCTTCTGGATAATGCTAAGCCACCAATCGCCATTAGAACTGCAATGAACAAGCCTAGAAATGGTACACCTGTTTCTTGCATTGGAATGGTGTTACTTTGTGCACTTACTGTTGTTTGAGCGGTTGCTGTTGATAATGGATTAACCGGCCTTTCAGGACCCGCAAGGAAAGCATAATCAATACTTGAATAGTAACTGACGTGTATATTGTCTGTTTTTGGATCAATTGCTATGAATACTGGCCCATATCTCCACTGAGTACCGTCTGATATTTTTTCTACTGTCCATGCTCCATTTTTAATGTAAGCTTGGTAAATAACTACAGAACCTTCAGAATTAGTTTTACTAAAGACTATGTGTGGTACGTTAGATGAATCGAT
>JASEIM010000092.1 GCA_030017655.1 Methanobacterium sp.
GAAAAATAGGTTTATTTTCTTTTTTAGCTTTCAGAAAAGCTTCATCGCCCCAGGGATACCAGTCCACTGGATTATCAGCGTGCTGAATTAAATATGGGCTTTTTTCATTAATCAGGTGGTTAAATTTTTTATCATGTTTTTTAGAACTTTCCATGTTCATTTTACACCCTCCACAGTACTAAGATTAATAATTAAATTTAGTTAGAAGGAGCCTCCAAGAATTCAGTAGTGAAATGAGGTTATTAAATAAAAATTGTGTTTCTGAGTCCTGTATTAACTGGAAATTATAATATCTATTTTATTTTTAAAATCATATAATTTTTTTTATATGAAAGGTCAAAAACACATTAATATATGCTATAAACCAAAACATTATTGAAAAATTCATAAAAATCCATTAGTCCGTGATTTAAACATATAGAATAAAATTTAGTTAATATCATTGAAGCAATAATAATTTAAATCCTGTAAATTTGTAAAATTTAAATAAATTTGGTGAGAGTATGAGTCTAATAATATCATATATTGGAAGTAATGGTTGTGTAATAGCTGGTGATA
>JASEIM010000093.1 GCA_030017655.1 Methanobacterium sp.
ACAGGATTTGCATCCATGGCAATAGTAGGATTACTTGGACTTGCAACATCCCCAACATGGTGGCTAGTTGCATTAATCGGTGCTATCGGATGGTTTGTAGCAATCAGTAGCTTTATAAAAGCATCCATTGATGAAGCTGCATCAGTCAAATGGACAGGTATCTGGCCAAAAGAGGAGGAACATTAAGGAGGAATCAATATGGTCGAAATGTTACCTATAGTTACAATAGCTCCGGAATTAAACCTAACCCTTGATCCTTCCACTGGTAGAGTGGGGGCAGGGATGAAAGGTGCAGTATTAGTATCCATGGACGATATAAATGCAGAAATAAGTACTTTAGAGGCTGCAGCAGATGACCTAATGAATTCATTAGACCCTACAACTACCTCAGAAGGTTCTTACCCAGGCAGGGAAGGAGTATACCTTACTGCAGGTAAATTAACAAACGTAGTGTACGGGTTTATATTAGGACTTGTACTGCTGATTGCCGCATTTGCAATATAGGAGGTGTTATGAGTGGCTGATAAAAAAGAACCAGCAGAAGGATGGCCTGTAAT
>JASEIM010000094.1 GCA_030017655.1 Methanobacterium sp.
ATCAGCGATGATGCTAAAGAAGAATTAGCTAAAGCATTGGAAGAAAAAGGCGAAGAAATTGCCAGAAAAGCTGTTGCTCTCGCTAAACACGCTGGAAGAAAAACCGTCAAAGCAGATGATATTGAAATGGCCGTTAAATCAGCTTAATATCTTTCTTTTTTCTCTTTTATTTTTTTAAAGGATTATCTATAGACTTTTAATATTAATTGTTTTGTTTTTACTACTCTATATGTATTTCATTATTTGATAACCAACTATTTGTAAAATTTTAAAAAACTGGAGAAGATCGGAGGATTTCTGGATTTTTTAAGATTTATGAAAGATAATGCATGTTTTGATCACATTATTTAATATAGTCCTATAAACAGAAATTATAGTAAAGAAATAATAGGAGAGATAATATGAGTACTAAAGACAATTTAATGGAAGCTTTTGCTGGTGAATCACAAGCAAACCGTAAATATTTGGCCTTTGCAAAAAAAGCTGAAGAAGAAGGATTCTTTCAGGTGGCCAGATT
>JASEIM010000095.1 GCA_030017655.1 Methanobacterium sp.
GGCTCTTGAAGAAATAAGAGATAAAGTCACTTATGATCTTGTCCATGTTATGAAAGATTAAAAAATAATTTCTTTAATATTCCATTTAATCCTTTTAAATTGTTTCATTAGATGCTTTTAAAGAATAACTATTTTAAAAACCAAATTTAGCTTTAATCTATGAGAATGGAAGATTCGCCCCCCCATTTTCGTCGCAATTTATTATTATTTGTTCCTAGGTATCACAAACGATACCTTAATAGAAACCTTTGAGCGAACTATTCAAGTTTATGCTGTTGTTGGGATAATTAGAAGCGACTTTTTTATTTAAATCTGTATTGACTTCTCTTGTTGGGGATCCATCTGATGATTTAGGCAATAGAATTCTATTATTGAATTCTTATTGAAATCTCAAGCGAGGACTGGGGAATTATGGAAGTAATTTTATAATCCGCCTATTTCTTAAATCTTTAATTTTTGATAGTAAAATACCATAAAACAATCAATATCATTCCTATTTTTTTACATCCTATT
>JASEIM010000096.1 GCA_030017655.1 Methanobacterium sp.
GATTCATTTAACCCAAGATCTTTAATGAACCTAATTGTCCTTCTCAAAACTAATCTTGCCAGATATCCTTCTTTAACGTTAGAAGGAATTACTCCATCAGCGAGCATGAACGCCAAGCATCTTGTGTGGTCTGCAATAACATATATTGCTTCCATTGGTTTTGTAGCCTTTTCAAGCTCATCTAACGATATATTAAGCCGTTTTGCAACTCTTGATCTTAACTCTTTAAGGTCTGCAATGTCTTCAATATCCATCATCCCTGCAACTTGAGCGTTTTCAGCAAGAATTTTCATGTCCACTTCAACATTAGCTAATTCTTTTAATTTGTCAATTACAGGACCGAATGAAGCATCGTAAGCGGTTGGGGTTCCCTGTGATATCCAGGCAAATCTTTCAAGCCCATATCCTGTATCAACAATTGTAAGAGGGATTTCCTCATATTTTCCCCCTGGAAGTGTTTTATATTTTATAAAAACAAGTGTTGCTAATTCCACTCCTCTAACA
>JASEIM010000097.1 GCA_030017655.1 Methanobacterium sp.
GCAATATAACTGCACATGGTACATCCGCCAGTCTTGGAGAGTGCATGAGCACATCCCGGGGTGGGTAGAATGATGAAAATAGCATTACCTTTTCCAGAGTAGAGTATATCATCTCCGGTCCAGCTGGATGATAATTCCTGGGCAGATTTTGGATCCATATAGTTAAGATACTTTTTTCTTATTTTTTGATTAAGATCTTGAATTTCCATAATTTCTTCCAAATTTTTTGTAATAATATGTTTTAATTAAACATAGTTAAATATTCAAGGAATTCTTAAAAATAGTAAGGTTACTTGTGATAGTGGATGGTATAATTTATAGCTTTTTATATATTAATCTAGAATAAGAGCTTTTTTAATATACTGGGGCAACATCAAAATAAAAATAAAAAAAAATTTTGGAGAGTTAGAATGCGCTAACTACGTCTCCAAGTAGTTTAATGGATTTTTCTTTGTCAGGACCAATTGGTGAACCTGCAACATATTGGGTTACACCCATATAT